>CAZARO010000063.1:0-11492 GCA_964487165.1 uncultured Solibacteraceae bacterium
TGGCGAAGGCCGATCTCGCCAGGTACGCCGGACAGTTTGTCTGGCTCGAGCTCAGTTACGATGAGGTAGGGAATCGCGCTTTCATAACGAAGTACGGCGCGGAGGCCACACCTACGTTCTTCGTGATCGATCCGCAGGACGAGCATGTTACCGCCATGCAACCCGGCGCCATGTCCTTGCCGGAACTCACACAGTTTCTCGAGCGGGGAAAAAGCGAAGTTCTTGCGAAAAACCGGACGCCTGCCACCGCGGCGCAAACGCGAGGCGACGCTCTCCTCGCCCGGCAACCGGCGGAGGCGGCCAAGGCCTATCAGGAAGCGCTCCGCCTGGCCCCAGCCACGTGGCCGCAGCGCGAACTGGCCGAGGCCTCACTCATCCAGGCGCTCGAAGACAGCAAACAATGGCAGCAGTGCGCCGAAACCGCGGCAACCGAAGCGGCCGCTATCAAGCGAGACGCGATATTCGTACGAATCGTCGTCGGGGGCATGTGGTGCCTCGCCTCGACCGATCCTGCGCCTTGGGCGGAATCGGCGCTCGGGAAACTGACCCCACTCGCGGAGGAGGCGCTCTCGCTGCCCGTGACGGTCCGCGACCATCGTGACTCAATTTACCGCACCCTTATGTACATTTCGGCCGCGCGTCGTGACAATGCAGGCGCCGCCAAGTGGGGCGATCGCTGGCTGACCGAGCTCGATGCGATAAAACCGTCTAGTGACGACGAACGGTCCGCGTTGGATATCGCACGCGTGGAGAATGTGCAGATCTTCGGCGACCCCGCGCGCATATTGCCGGCCCTGATTGAGTCCGAGCGCGCGATGCCGAACAACTACATCGCTTCTCTGCGCCTCGCCCAGATGGAGATGGCAGCCAAACATCTTGACGAGACGATCGCGGCCTGCGATCGCGGTCTCGCTCGCCGGCCAGGTGCCAATGGACAAGCCTGGCTGCTACGGATCAAGGCGAGCGCCTTGCAGCAGAAAGGACAAACGGAGGCAGCCCATCGTGCACTGCAGCAGGCTCTGCAGGCTGCGCAGGCGATCCCCAACAAGGGCAGCCGGGACAGGGCCGTCGCAACGATTCAGGATGCTCTGAAGGCAACCGAACGGGCCCCGAAATAGCCTGCGACTCTGGTACCCTCTTTACATCTCCCCACCAGTTTATGTGGCGACAAGTTGCCGCTGCCCCCCTTACACTCGGATAGTTGGCATCAGGGGATGGCTCCGTCGCCCGCAATTGCTCGGGAGCGCTTTAATGGAAACCAAAAATTTAAGGACGATGGCGAGAGAGACGGCTGAGCTTGCCCTGCAGTTGGCGGCGCTTCCGGCGGAAGGGCGCGTAGAAATTCAAGTTCTGAACGACCTTGAACAGCTGGCGGCACGGATTATGATGGAAGCTTCGATGGCGCGCGCCGCGGTTCGCGTGGTGGAGAGCAAGGGAATCGGGGAGAGCCGCGGAATGTGGCGGATCGTACAGCCCTTACGGCCGTAGCCTGGCGGCAAGCTCCAACGCGCGCCGCAATCCCATCAAGGAAAGTTCGGGGACAAAGGCATCGAAGAGTTGCTCGTCTTCGAAGAGCCGTCCGAATCCGCCTGTCCCCACCACCACCGGCCGGTCCGCCGCGAAATACTCCCCGGTAATCGCCGCCACGAACGAGCGGATGGCCGCCAGCGTCCCGTAATATAAGCCCGACTGAATGCTTTCGATGGTCGACCGGCCCAGCATCTCCTCCGGCCGCACGATCTCCACCACCGGCAGGCGCGCGGTGTTCGACTCCAGCGCCGCCATCGACATGTGGACCCCCGGAGCGATGATTCCGCCCAGATATTCCTTGTCTTTCGTGACCGCGCACAGCGTGGTGGCTGTGCCCAGGTCGACGATGAGCAGATTCCGGCCGGGATATCGCGCCACCGCGCCGATCGCGTTGGCGATTTTGTCGGCGCCCACTTCCAGCGGATTGCGATAGCGGATCTTCAACCCGGTCTTCGCCCCCGGCTGCAGCAGGAACGGCTCGAAACGGAAATATTTGCGGAAGGCATTGCGTAGCGAGTGAACCACGTCGGGCACCACCGAGCAGATGGCGGCCTCGGCGATCTCATTCGGATCGACGCCGTTTTCGCGCAGCACCAAGCGAAAGAAGGTTCCGAATTCGTCCGAGGAGGCGCGGATATTGGAGGTCCGGCGGAATGTGGCGCGCAATTCTTCACCATCGTACACGCCACCGAAGATTTGAGAATTACCGACGTCGATGCACAGCAGCATAGGTCACCGCGGCACGTTGTCGATGAGGCGCACGCCTTCCAGGAACACCGCGGCCAGCCGCCGCCCCCAATGCTCCTCGACATACTCCACGCCAAATCCTTCGGCTTCCAGAACGCGGCGCGCATCGCTTGAATTCTGGCTTTCCGTGAGTGCCCGGTAGAGCTCCGCGGCCTTCTCCCGGCCGGCCGGCGAGAGCCGCGCGTTGCGCGAACTTTCCGCAAGGCCGGATGCGGCACGCACCGTGGGGCAGGCGATAATCCGCGTGGGGATGAAGAACTCTTCCACCATTTCCGTGACGCTGCGCAGTTGCTGAAAATCCTTTTCGCCGAAATAGGCCGACGTGGGCCGCACCAGGTTCAGCAGCTTCATGACGATGGTCAGCACGCCCTGCATAAATCCCGGGCGATGCGCCGCCTCCATGATGGCCGCACCCGAAGGCTCCACGCGATAGCGGTAGCCGTGCGGGTAAAAGTCCGCGGCGGAAGGCGCCAGAACTTCGTCCACGCCGAGCGATTCGAGCAGCGCCAAATCGCGGTCCAGATCGCGCGGATAGTGTTCCAGATCCTGCGGATCGTTGAACTGCGTAGGATTCACGAAAATGCTGACCGCGACGATCTGGTTTTCCGCGCGGCATCGCTCCACCAGCGACGCATGTCCGCGATGTAGCGCACCCATGGTGGGCACAAATCCGACGGTCTGCCCGCCAATCGCGCTTCGGCGCGCCTGCCATTGCGCCACGCTGTCCCAAACCTGCATCATTGGTAACTCTCCTCGGGCGCCGGGAAGGTTCCATCCTTGACCGCGGCGTCAAAGCCGGCGATGGCATCCCGTACGCAGCGCGCGCCGTCGGCGAAACAGCGCACGAATTTCGGCGTCTTATCGATGTTCATGCCCAGCAGATCCTGCAGCACCAGAATCTGGCCGTCGCACGCCGCCCCCGCGCCGATCCCTATGGTGGGCACGCGCAGCGCCGCCGTGACCTCCGCCGCCAGCGCCACCGGAATGCATTCCAGCACCACCGCGAAGGCTCCCAATTCCTGCAGTGCCAGTGCCTCGCGAACGATGGCGCGACCCGCATCGTCGCCGCGGCCCTGAATCCGGTAGCCGCCGTACTGCAGGAACGATTGCGGCTGCAGCCCCAGGTGGCCCATCACCGGAATGCCGCTCTGCACCATCCTTTGGATCACGTCCTCGTGGCCGTCCACGCCTTCCAGCTTCACGGCGTGGGCGCCCGCGCTCATCAGCGCCTGCGCTGCGTCGAGAGCCGCTGGAATGCCCTTGCGGTAAGTGAGAAACGGCATGTCGGCAACCACCATTTTGCCGCCCGCGCCGCGAGCGACGGCCTCCGTATGGCTGCGCATCATCTCGATGTTGGCCGGGAGCGTGGAACGATGGCCGTAGAGGACCATGGCGACGCTGTCCCCTACCAGAATCGAGTCGATGGGAGTTTCGGAGAGCAGGCGCGCGAAGGTGTAGTCGTAACATGTCACCATCGTGAGCTTGCGCTTCTCGATTTTCGAGTGGAGAAAATCTTTAGCAAACATCGCTCGGCATTGCCTCGGTACCTGTCAGATTCGATCAAGTCCTGGACTTACATGCAGCCCTGACGGGCGGCGTGGTCCTGGTAGTCGCTGCAAATTTGTCAGCGCTGGCTCGATTATAGCAATGCCGGTGGGCTGAAATGGAAAGAGGGCCGAGACGAGTCTCGACCCTCCGGACAAGCTAAAAGAGTAAGTCTTGCACTAAAACACGAAGCGCGCGCCCAATTGGATGGTCCGCGGACGGTTGGCGACCGAAGTAATGTCGCCGAACGAGCTGCTGGTGGCGCTCAGCGATGCGGGAGCGGCGAAGTTGGGGTGGTTCAGTATGTTAAAGAACTCGAAGCGAAGTTGCAGGTAGGCCTTCTCCGCAAAGGTGAATCCCTTCAGTACGGAGGGGTCCCACTCGTTGATGGCATCCTGCCGGATATTCGGGAAGGTGCTGGAGAAGGTGCGGATGTGGTATTCAAAGGTGCTGTTCGAATTAGTCGCGAAAAGCCCCGTATTGAACGCCGGGAGGGCAACACCCGCGGCGGTGGTATTGGCCTGTTCATTGTTGTAACTCGCCGGCAGCGTGCCCGGACCGCCAAAAAATACATAGTCGCCGGGGCTGGTGGTGCTGCCGTTGGCCCAAATGATGGGGGCGCCAACCTGGTAGATATACACGCTATTCAGGTGCCAGCCACTCACAATCGCGTTGAGCACGGGCGAATTGACATTCAGGGACTGACCCTTGCCGACAGGCAGATCGTACATGATAGCCGCCACGATGCGCTGCGTGTGGTCGAAAGGTGAAATGCGTTTTTCCGGCACCGGATCGCTGTCGTTGAGCCAGGAATCCTGCTCGATGAGCTTCGACCATCCATAGTTGGCGATGGCCGAGAGACCGCTCGCCAGCCGGCGTTCCAGCCGCACGTCGAGACTCTCATAATAGGAGCGGCCCTGGTTCAGGAGTTGTTCCAGGACGCCGCTCGATCCGCTCCAACCGCTCGAGCTGTCGCCGACCGGAAACTCCGGATAGGGCGACAACAGGCTGGCCAGGGCTATCGTGCTACCGTTCTGGTTGCTGGAGTTCGGCAGAAGGCCCTGGAACGGATTGGTTACCGTGCCGGTCAAGGTGCTGATGAGCGGCGCATCGCGAGTAGGAAGCGTGCTCATATATTGCCGCGGGATGCCATTCAGTTGCGTAAGGTTGATGGAAGTGTGCACGGAGTGGTTGCCGACGTAAGCTACTTCGAGCAGCGTGTCCTTATGGAAGGTGTGTTGAACGGCCATGTCCCAGCGCAGCGAATAGGGATTACTCATTTTCGGATTGAGGAAAGTGACAGTCTGGCCATTGAAAGTCGCCAGGCCGAGCGCCGATCCGGTGGGTTGCAGGATGCCGCCAGGGAACGGATTGCCCAGCGTGGCAGCGGGGGACACATAATTGTTGTTCGTCACCGTCATCGCCGTACTCTGGCTGAAACCCTCCTGCGCCAGGATCGGGGTGGTGGAATACGCCCCGGTAACTTCCAGGTTGGCAATGCTGATGGGGGCCACAAACATACCGAACCCGCCGCGGATCACGGTATCTTTCAGTAAGTCAGGACTCCAGGCGAAACCCACGCGCGGGCTAACCAGGTGCGACGTGTTTTGAAAGACCGAATTGTTATTCGGCGAAGCAAATTCCAGACCGCCCGGAACTCTGAAATCGGCGGCCGGAATTTCAGCGATGGGGTGATTGGCGTAGGCGATTTGCGCCGGCCCGGCGATGGGATTGGGGTCTGTGGTATCGAAGCCATTGACGGTCCGGCCGTACTTCTCATGCACGGCGCCGTCGTGGTCGTAGTGCAGTCCCACGGTAAGGGTCAGGTTCCGCGCGATGCGCCAGTCGTCCTGAATAAATGGCGCCGCGTAGTAGTTATAGAACATACCGGAGCTTTCGATGTCGTAATCGCCGGCCGTCGGCAAACCTAGCAGGAACGAGGCCAGATCCTGGCCCTGGACCACGGTGCTCGAGGCACTGCTGGATGCACGAACCCACGTGTTTCCGAAAGAGTACTGACCGGTGGAGTAGTTATTGACGATGAAATTCATGCGGTATTGCCGTAAGTCGGCGCCGAATTTAACGGTGTGGTTACCCCAGGTCTTCACCACGTCGCCAAAAATCTGCAGCGATTGCGAAGGATAGCTGCTGGCGCCGTCCGCGCCCAAGGCCTGGAACGTAGTGAGGGCCATGACGGGCAACTGCAAGAAGTTGGAATTGCCGGCGATATAGGACGGGAAGCCGAGACTCGAGGGGTTGAATCCGGCGCTGGGCAGCGAGTGGGTCTCGGCCAGCCGGGTAAAGTTCACGCGCACATCCGCCACCGTGCTGGGGCTGGCGATATACACGTCGTCGATGGTTCCTCCGAGCGGATCGCGAAAGAGGAGTGAGCCTTCGGACGGGTTGCCGAAATATTCATTTTTGGTTTGCGTTTCGGCCGCGTTGCGCACGTCGAAGAACATGCGGTTCTTGTCGCTTATGTTGTAATCCAGGCGGCCCATCTCGTTGTTGTAATTGTCGGTGGTTGGGACGGTGCTGGAATAATTGTTGGTGCCGGTGGCGCCCACACCGAAGGTGACGTTGGGCTCGGGATAGAACTTCATGTAGGCGAGTGCGATGGGGTTCAAGTCGGATTGCGGAATGACGTTGCCGGGGAACGGCTTGCGGGTGATGGTGGTGCCGCTGGCTACGGCTGAACCGGGATCGTAGAGCTGGTATTGCGACCCGGCGGCCAGCAGCGCGGAGAAATTACCCTGCCTTTCCGCGTCGGTAGGCACGGTGAGGAACGTCGGGTTGGGCTGAGCGTCTTTCACTCCCTCGTAGGTGAAAAACCAGAACAGCTTGTTGCGCCCATTGAATACCTTGGGCAAGACCACCGGTCCGCCGGCTACCAGGCCGAACTGGTTGAAATGGGTGATCGCCAGAGGTTTCCCGGCGCGGTTTTGGAAGAAATCGTTGGCCACCATATCGGACGGCTGGTTGAACTCCCAAAGCGAGCCGTGAAGCCCGTTGGTGCCGGTTTTCATAACCTGGTTCATGGTTCCGCCGGCGGTGTGGCCGAAGGAAGCGTCGGCATCGAAAGCGTTGACGCGCACCTCCTGCACGGCGTCGACAGGTGGATTGTAGGCCACGCGCCCGTCCCAGGTTTCGTCGGGGACGCCATCGAGCAGCAGTTCACTCGACTGCGAAGGCGTGCCGGCGACACTGAACGCAGCGGGCGCGCTGAGATCGAACGGATGCACCAGCGTGGGCGCGGCGGTGGGGGTTACGCCGATGGCGAGTTCCGCCAGCATCAGCGGCGTGCGCCCGTTCAGCGGCATGTCTTCCACCTGCTTGGTGCTGATGGCCTGACCGATGTTGGCGTTATCGGTGTTCAACAAAGGTACGCCGGCAGAAACGGTCACCTCGGTAGTAACATCGCCCACCTGGAGCGCTAAGTCGATGACCGGGTGCTCGTCGGCGCCCAGCGCGAGATCGGTACGCCTGGTCTCCTTGAAACCCTGCGCCTGCGCGGTGATTTCATATTGGCCGGGCACAAGAAACGGCATGGTGTATTTGCCCGTTACATCTGTTATCGTGGGCGTCTTCACGCCGGTACGGGTTTCCGTGGCGGTTATCCTGGCTCCGGCGACGGGTGCGCCGGAAGGGTCGGTTACCATTCCACTGATGGTGCTGCGAAACTCCTGGCAGAATAGCGCAGCGCTAAAAAGGCTGGCGACAAAAGCGACTCGGCTGTACTGCATAACATCCCCCCCTGAAGAAAAGGCGACTAATGCGCCTCTGGTCTAACTGGTAAGTTCACGAACTTACCTTCGCAGGCGTTCGGGGCTCCCTTCCCGGAAGCGCCTGTGATCCTTACGTCTTCCCCGCCGGGCACAAAATTCACCGGACCGGGACCAAGCACAAAATCGCCGTGGTCTGCGGAAACCTTGACCGCGCCGGGTGTATCCAGTTGGACGTTGTCGAACACCATACCCAGATGGTGTAGCGCGTCGAAGCCATCGAGAGTGATTTTGCCCGCGCCGATAATACGCACGTTGCGCAGCACGATATCGGTGAACATCGGCAGCTTGTCGGTGGCCTCGCCGCGGAAGGAATAATTGGAATCCATGTAAATGGGATTGGCGGTGTCTTTGATGCAGATGTCTTCGTACACCACGTCGTGCACCAGGCCGCCGCGGCTCGAATTGGACTTGATGCGGATGCCGTTGTCGGCGCCATCGATCGACAAATCGGTCACCCGAATGGCGCTGGCGCCGCCATCGGTCTCGCTGCCGATAGAGATGCCGTGGCCGTAATAGAAATGGTTATGCGAAATGGTGATGTGGCTGGTGGGTCCCGGCATGCCGGCCTTGATGGCGACGTTGTCGTCGCCCGCGCGGATGAAGCAGTGCGTAATGGTGACGTTGGTCGAGTTGCCGGGGTCGATGCCGTCGGTGTTGCGGCCCGCCTTGGGTGTGTCGATGGTCACGCCCCAGGCGGTGAAACCGGTGCCGCCGTTATAGGACACGTGGAAATTGGGCGAATCCTTCAGATGGATGCGATAGAGCGTGAAATCGTCAGCGTGCGAAAGCACCAGGATTCGCGGGCAACTCTGGTTCAGGTTCTTGACCTTGGCTTCCTGGGCCAGGTCCCACCAGGTGACGTTCTGGCCGGTCAGAGTGGAGGGCCCGCGGCCGTCGATCAAGCCGTCGCCCATCACCGCGGCGTGCGCCACGTGGTCGCCGGTAATCAGCGCCCTGCAGCCGCGTCCGGCCTGATTCACCACGCCACAACTGCCGGGGGAAACGTCGTAGTCGCGCGGATTGCGCGAGGCGAAAAGAATCGCGCCGCCGTCCAGCAACAGGGTCACACCGGCGCGCAATTGGAGCGGCCCGGCGAGGAATGCGTGGGCCTCGCCCGCGGCTTTCAGTTCCACCGCATGGCCGGCGCCGCAACGGTCCAGCGCCTCCTGGATGCGCGCGGTGTCGGGCTTATTCTCGTCGGCCTCGGTGAGCCGGGCGGGAAGCTTGGCCGCGAGAACCGCGCACGATGGCGGAATCGCCGGTTCCGTGACGATGCGTGTGTCCTGGGCGCGGGCGGAGAGAAGCGTCAACGCCAGGGCTCCGAGAGTGCCTAGGCTGTTCATGCACGCAAGAACAGCGGCTCAATGTGCCGCTCGTACAGATTTTCGGTGACGTTGCGGGAAATGGATTCCTCGCAGGCGTCCAGCATGCGGGTGTAGCGCTCTCCCATTTTGGCGGCCACTTTATAACCCACGTGGAGCAACTGCCGTACGTGCGGATTAAAAAGCGGATTCTGCTGGTCGTGGCGCAGGGTGGACGCATACTGCTCGGAAGTCCAGCGGCTGACTTCCGCGGGAAGCGGCAGGCGGCTGCGGTCGATATCGATCACGGCCGCGTAAGGAGCGCACAACTCCTCGCAGTGTTCATACGCGGAGGCGTAGATTTCCTTCGCGGTGGCGAGACCTTCGGAGCCGGCTTCGGCCAGTCCGATCAGTTCCTCGAGCCAGGTGGTTCCGGCGGTCTTCACATGGATTCCCGCGCCGGTCTGTCGAAGCGCGCGGCGGATGGGCCCGTAAATGGAGAACTTGTCGCTACCGGAATGCACGCTGAGTTTCAGGTTGGCGGCCAGGCCATACTGCCGCACCGCATGGGCGATCACCGCGATGTCATCGAGGAATTCCTGCTCGAACTGCTCGATGTCGCCCACATAGTCCACGCCCTTGTTGAATCGCCCCGTGAATTTGGGCGCGATCGTCTGGATGGGGATGCCGGCGTCGGCGATGGCCGCCAGAATGAGGAGCAGCTCGGGAGGCGTTTGCGGCGAATCGGTCTCGTCCATGGAGACTTCGGTGATGAACTGGCGGTGGTCCTTATGCCCGGCGATGTAGCGATAGATGCCGGCGGCATCGGTCACGGCCGCCAGGTACTTGTGGGCCGTGGCCTGCGCTTGTTCCGGAGTCACTGCCAGCGGCGCGGCGATGCCGGGAATCTCGAGGCGGCCGATGAGCTCGGGGTGACGCGCCAGAAAATCGTCCGCCACCCCCGGCGCGGGAGCGTGCCCGATCATGTTGGCGACATCCAGGGTAAAGAAATCGCATGGTTCCAGAAAGCGGTCGACCGTACCCAGATTGATGTGGTCGGCATCCAGATAGTAGGGACACTGCCAATTCAGATCGCGGACGGCACGGTCCGCCGCGGCGCGCGTGCCCGAAGGCTCGGAGCCGACGGTTATGTGCTCGCGATTCGATTTGTTCCACACGGGAACGATGATCGTGCCCTGCCGCGCGGCCAGTACACAGGCGGCTAACTGCGGCTTTGCCTGGTGCGCAAAGCGGTCGCCTACTCCGAACGAATACTTCTCCAGAAACGATCTGGTCACCGATTGGTCCTCATTCTTGGAGCATACCGAGGGACTTCATCTCGCAGCCACTATAGGTGGCGGCACACACTGCGGTCAACCGTAAATTGCTAAAGGAATGATTTAGAAAAACTCAAGGGAGGATTGCGGCGCCAATATCTTCCCTGCGTTTAGCTTTTCTCAAATGAGAGTTTAGTAGGACTGGTTTGACACCCGGAACTTATCCACCCATCCTGGGAGTACCAAAAGTCATGACCAGGAGAATCTTTGTGAGCGGCGCCGCCGCCATTGCAACCACCGCCAGCCGCCGGTTGGCCGCCGATCAGGCGCCCGACCGCGTCAAGGCAATGGATGCCGTGCTGGCACGTATTCACCCGCCGAAGTTTGCCGATCGCGCGTTCGACATCGTGAAATACGGCGCCGCCGCGGACGGCCGGAAGGACTCAAGCGACGCCGTCGCCAAGGCGATCGACGCCTGCGCGAAGGCGGGCGGTGGACGCGTCGTCGTGCCCCGCGGGGAGTTCCTCACCGGGCCCATCCATCTTCGGACCAATACCAACCTGCACCTGGAAGAAGGCTCCGTGCTGAAATTCTCGAGCGATCCCAAACGGTATCTGCCGGCGGTGCTGACGCGATTCGAGGGCACCGAGTGCATGAACTATTCGCCGCTGATCTACGCCTTCGAACAGAGCAATATCGCGGTGACCGGTACGGGCATGCTGGACGGACAGGGGGACAAGGGACATTGGTGGCCCTGGACGGGCAGCGCCCGCTACGGCGGCCAGCCGGGCGGGCCATCCGCGAAAGCCGATGCCGACGCGTTGGTTGCCATGGGCGACAAGGATGTGCCGGTGAGCGAGCGCGTTTTCGGCGAAGGCCACTATCTGCGCCCGGCGTTCTTTCAACCTTATAAGTGCACCAACGTGCTGATTGAAGGCGTGAACATTCGCGATTCCCCCATGTGGGAGCTGAATCCGGTGTTGTGCCGCAACGTCACCGTACGCGGCGTCAAGATCGCGAGCTTCGGTCCCAATAACGACGGCTGCGATCCGGAGAGTTCCACTGACGTACTGATTGAGGGCTGCGTCTTCGAAACCGGAGACGACTGCATCGCCATCAAGAGCGGGCGCAATCGCGACGGCCGCCGCGTAGGCGTGGCGTGCGAGAACATCGTCATTCGCGATTGCACCATGAAGGACGGCCACGGCGGCGTGTCGTTGGGCAGCGAAGGCTCGGGCGGCATCCACAATGTGTTCATCGACAACTGCCGCATGGACAGTCCCAACCTGCAGCGCGCGCTGCGGCTG
>CAZARO010000064.1:0-11456 GCA_964487165.1 uncultured Solibacteraceae bacterium
CCGACACCATCAACGGCATGATCGACACGCTGGCGGTGTTCGCCGACCAGGTGAGTAACGTCGCCCGCGAAGTCGGCATCGAAGGCAAACTTGGCGGCCAGGCGCGCGTGCCCGGCGCGGCCGGAATCTGGCGCGACTTGACTGACAACGTCAACCAGCTCGCGGCGAACCTGACTACGCAAGTGCGCGCCATCGCCGACGTGGCTACTGCCGTGACCAAGGGCGACCTCACGCGTTCCATCGCGGTGGAGGCGCAGGGCGAAGTGGCGGCGCTCAAAGACAACATCAACGAAATGATCGGCAACCTGGCGGAGACTACGCGCAAGAATACCGACCAGGATTGGCTGAAGACCAACATCGCCAAGTTCACCGGTATGTTGCAAGGGCAGCGCGACTTGCTGACTGTGTCGAAGCTGTTGCTCTCGGAGTTGACCCCGCTGGTGGGCGCGCAGTTCGGCACCTTCTATATCGCCGACAAGGAGAATGAATCCCTGAAGCTGCTGGCCGGGTACGGCGCCAACGAAAAGAGCGGCGTCCCGATGCAGTTCCGCATGGGCCAGGGGCTGGTAGGCCAGTGCGGGCTGGAGAAGCGCCGCATCCTGGTGACCGACGTGCCGCGGGACTACATCAAGATCAGCACCAGCCTGGGCGAGGGGACCCCGCTGAGTATCGTAGTGCTGCCGGTGCTCTTCGAAGGGGAGCCTCGCGCGGTGCTGGAACTGGCGTCGTTTCGACATTTCACCGACGTCAACCTGGCGTTCCTGGACCAGCTCACGCAGGGCATCGGCATCGTGCTCAACACCATCGCCGCGACCATGCGGACCGAGCAATTGCTGAAGCAAAGCCAGGCGCTGGCCGAACAGCTCCAGAAGACCAACGCCGAACTGGAGGAGAAGGCGCACCTGCTGGCCGAGCAGAAGAACGAGGTCGAGACCAAGAACCGCGAAGTGGAGCAGGCCAAGGCGGCCCTGGAGGAAAAGGCCGAGCAACTCTCGCTCACGTCCAAATACAAGAGCGAATTCCTGGCCAACATGAGCCACGAATTGCGTACGCCGCTCAACAATCTGCTGATCCTGGCGCAAATGCTGGCGGAGAACTCCGAAAGTACGCTCACGCCGAAGCAGGTCAAGTATGCGGAAACCATTCACTCGTCGGGAACCGATTTGTTGGCGCTGATTAACGACATTCTGGACCTCAGTAAGATCGAATCCGGCAAGATGGATGTGGAAATCGGCAGTATGCGCTTCAGTGAAGTGCGCGATTTCTGTTCGCGCACATTCCGCCATGTGGCGGACGGGAAGGGTCTGGAATTCTCGCTGGAGGTGGGCGAGAATCTGGCGTCCGAGACTATCATCAGCGATGCCAAGAGGCTCCAGCAGGTGCTCAAGAACCTGCTTTCCAACGCCCTCAAGTTCACCGAACACGGCAGCGTGAAGCTGCGGGTGGAGCGCGCGGCGTCGGGTTGGAGTCCCAGCCACACGGTTTTGAGCCGTGTGAAATCGGTGATCGCCTTTTCGGTATCCGACACCGGCATCGGCATCCCGCAGGACAAGCAGAGGATCATCTTCGAGGCATTCCAACAGGCCGACGGCACCACCAGCCGCAAGTACGGCGGGACGGGCCTGGGCCTCTCGATCAGCCGCGAATTGACGCGGCTGCTGGGAGGCGAAATCCGCCTGCAGAGCACCCCCGGAGTGGGCAGCACATTCACGCTCTACCTGCCGCAGACGTATGTGGCCCAGGCGACCCTTGGCAAGCCCGAAACCCGCGTACTGCCAGCCGATGGTTCGTGGCGGACCGTTATGGCGGTGGAAAGCGCGGCTTCCGTGGACGACAGCGGCCTCGGTATCATATTGCCCCCACCCACGCAGAGCCCGACCGCGGTGGTACACGATATCGAGATCGACGATGACCGGCATCTGATTCAGCCGGGCGACTCGGTGCTGCTGATAGTGGAAGACGATGTGACGTTCGCGCGCATTCTGGTGGACCTGGCACACGATCGCGGCATCCGCGCGCTGGTGGCGTTGCGCGGTGCCACTGCCTTACCTCTGGCTCGCGAATTCAACCCCGGCGCCATCACCCTGGATATTACGCTGCCCGATATGGCGGGTTGGACCATCCTGGACAGGTTGAAACACGATCCCTCCACACGCCACATTCCCGTCCACGTGATTACGGGCGACGAAGACCGCCGCCGCGGTTTGGCGCTGGGCGCGATGACCTACCTGGAAAAGTCCGTTACCAAGGATGCCCTCACCGCGGCTTTCGACACTATTCATCAGTCCCTGGAAAAGCGCACCAAGAAACTGCTTCTGGTGACGGCGGAGAGAGACCGCTATGCCGCATGGGTGGAATGCCTGCAAGGGCCCGACGTCCTAATCATCTCGGTGGCGTCCGGCGGAGAGGCCCTGGCCGTGATCAAGGAAAGATACCTGGACGGAATCGTACTCGATTCCGGCCTGGCGGATATTTCGGCTACTCAACTGGTGGAAGAGATTCAGGTGGAAGTTAGTCTTCAGGCTCCTCCGATGTTAGTCTGCGGCCTAAGTCCCGCTGGCGCCGATTTGGAACGTGAGATCAGGCGCCTCGCCCGCCAGGGCGTCGTGCGGTACGCGGAGTCGTTGGACCGCCTCCTGGAAGAGACGACGCTGTTCCTGCACCGCGCCGAGAGCGACCTCTCGGAAACGCAGCGCGGAGTGCTCACCGCACTACGGCACAACGATTCGACGCTGTTCGGCAAGAAGGTGCTGGTGGTGGACGACGATGTCCGCAATATTTTCGCGCTCACCACGGTGCTGGAGCAGCACAACCTGCAGGTAGTCCACGCCGAGAACGGGCGTGCCGGCATCGAGGTGCTGCTCAACACGAGCGACGTGGATGGTGTCCTGATGGATATCATGATGCCGGAAATGGACGGTTACGAAACAACGCGCGCGATCCGCCAGATCAACGAGTTTCGCACGCTACCGATCATCGCCGTCACGGCCAAGGCCATGAAGGGCGACCGCGCCAAATGCATCGAGGCCGGCGCTTCGGATTACATCACCAAGCCGGTCGACCTGGACCAGCTCTTCTCGGTTCTCCGGGTCTGGCTGGTGCGCAGCCATGAGGTCTCCGGAACGTTGACCGCCGCAGGTTAGGCTACAATATGTCCACCGCGCGAGCGTTATACATGGAACCGGAGCCCGCCGCCGATAGCCGGATGAAAATCCTCCTGGTGGACGATACGCCGGAGAACCTCGTCTCCCTGGAGGCCGCGCTGGTTGGCCTGGGGGAGCATCTGGTCCTGGCGCAGTCCGGCAAGGAGGCGCTTCGCCATCTGCTAAATGACGACTTCGCGGCCATTCTGCTGGATGTGCGCATGCCGGAGATGGATGGTTTTGAAACCGCGGAAATGATTCGCGGCCGGCCACGCTCGCGCCAGATCCCGATTCTATTTCTGACCGGCTACCGCAACGAGGAGCACCTGTTTCGCGGCTACGATCTGGGCGCGGTGGATTTCCTGTTTAAGCCCATCGTGCCGGAGGTCCTGCGGTCCAAAGTCGCCGTGTTCGTGGAGTTGAGCCGCAGCAATGCCAAGCTGCGGCAGCAGGCCAATGCGCTGCGCAAACAGGCCGAAGACCTGCATCGCGTGGAGCAGGAAGTGAGGCGCCTGAACACCAGCCTGGAGGCGCGCGTCCTGGAGCGGACCGAAGAACTGGTCCGCTCCAACGAGGAATTGCAGCAATTCGCCTACATAGCGAGCCACGATCTGCGGGAGCCGCTGCGCACGGTTTCTATTTACGCGCAGCTCCTGGCGAAGCGGTATCAAGGCCGGCTGGATGGCGACGCCGATCAGTTCATCAAGTTCATCGTGCAGAACGCGGAGCGCATGGAGACGCTGGTACACGATCTGCTGGACTTCTCGCGGATCGACGTCCGCGGGATGGATTTTTTCGCGCGCACAAGCTGCGATTCGGCGCTCGACGACGCGATCGGCAACATCGGGCCGCTGGTGGCGGAGAGCGGCGCGCTGATCACGCGCGATCCGCTGCCGTGCGTGATGGGAGACGCGGTGCAATTGACGCGGCTATTTCAAAACCTGCTGGTAAATTCCATCAAATACCGCAGTAACGATGTGCCGCGTATCCATGTATCTTCAAGGGAGAGCGCCGAAGAGTACCTGATCTCGGTGAAAGACAACGGAATCGGCATCGATCCGCAGTACGCCGAGAAGGTTTTCGGCATTTTTCGCGTGCTGCAGCCTCGCGACCGGAGTTCGGGAAGCGGCATGGGGCTGGCGATCTGCCGCAAAATTGTCACGCGGCACGCAGGCCGCATCTGGGTGGAGTCAGCGCTGGGACAAGGCGCGACGTTCTATTGGACAATACCGAAGAAGGGTTGAGTGGTGAAAACGCACCAGGAGTCCGCCATGCGGAGCTATCGCGCCGCAGGCGGTCTCCTGGCGCCATATCTGCAGACCGGCCCGCTATTTCTTTACCACGTGGCCGTGTCCATCGCGCATCTCGTTTCCATGGAAATGCTTGGCATCGACACGCCTGGCCTCCTCCGCTTTGTCACCGACGTGCGGCATCGGGCCCTTATAGCCATGCGCCGGATGGAAATGGTTGTCTACGTACCCGTGAAAGTTTTCCGGTCCGTGGAACCAGGGACCCACGCCGATGAAGACGCCGCCGGTGAACCATTCCGGACCGTAGTAGCCGGCCGGAGCGCAGGCATAGGGCGGAACGTCATAGTAACCGTACGGACAATCGGGGGCAACTCCGACCTCGACGCCGACTTGTGCGTTCGCCTTGGGGGCGGTGGAAATCATACCCACCCCGAAGGCCGCGGCTAACAGTACAATCGCAAATGTGCGCATGGAAAATCTCCTCGCACTCTAATGAGCAAACCGCCTGCTAATGTCGTGAGCCGCACGGTTTCAGTGTGCTTGTCTCGTGCTTCTCCCGGAAGCGCCATCCTGCCAGGCGGGGCTGACTAGCTCCGTGCGCCAGATGGGGCCGCCTTCATAGGACGGTCCCTCCGATTTCAAGAAGCTCGGACAATCTCCTTCGCTCATCCACACATGAGTATCGGGTGGCTCCTTTCCAACTAATGGCGCCAACACTCCTTTAATGCCTCCGATATCGACATGGAGCTGGTATCGCCTGGCTTTGTGGCTGGCGGAACCCGTCGAAAATGAATCTTCGTTCTCCGCGCTGATCGCGACTTTGATCAACATAGGCTTCGGGGTAGCGACGACCATTGACTCGGTAATGGTTGGCACCCCGGGAGGCAGGTTTTTGATGACGACAGGAACGATGCCATTGGCCAGGTCCGAGGGTAGCTTCAGATGATCGGTGTTCACCTTTTCCTCGCCCTTATCGTCTGTGTAAGTCACCGTCACCTGTCCGGTTACGGCGTTAATGGCGACATCCATGGGATGCTTGAACGTGGGACCTTTTTGCACCAGGTGATCACTCAGAACGCGAAAATGACCGTTCTGTGTGAAAACCACGGTTTCATCCTGCAGCGACCCGTCTTTGAAATGGAAAGTCAGGCGGTTGGTTATCTGTCCGCCATGGGTAACCTGGGTAGAATCGCCGTCGGCAACCATCTCTCCGTTCATGGTGCGCAGCACCAGGAAGCCGCGGACCTCACCTTCCATCTGCCGTACCGCTACCGGCTGTGCCGATAGAGCGGCGGACAGAAACAGCACTGACGACACGGCTATCGGGATTCGTCGTTGGAGAGACATAGGGCCCCCGATTATTGGTGGCTGTGCCGCCAGTCCCAATATCGCTTCTGGTCTTCCTTGTTCAGCTTGCGGTAGTCCCGGTGCTCGCGATGATTTTCATCGAGCCAGCGGTTGTAGTACACCGCCTCGTGATCGTCCCAAGCGTGGTAGTCGTTGTGACACGGGTCGTAAACGCGGTAGACATGGCCGGCGCACGAGGTATTCGTGAGCGGCAACGCAACTGCCAAAAGGAGCGCCGCACCGAGACAGGGTTTTACGGAGTGCATAATGTGTACTCGCTGAAATCCGTAGCAACTGATTGGCCGAATCCTCTGGGAGTGGCCGGGCGATTTCGCACGTAACGCCTCCGAAACTGGCAACTTACATGCATGTGTGTTTCCGGATTGCAATTACCGCCGGAGGGGGACAGCGCGGCGTCATCGAGGGCGTTGTACCGGAAATCGATGAAGGCTGTGTTGCGATCAAACGCTCGCGAGAAGGCGCGCTTTTCGACATGGTATGAAATCTTTCCCCGGTTTGCGGACCGTGCGAAACCGCCCATGCATCTCAAATGCCATCGAGTCCGTGAAGAAAAGAACACTTCGTCCGCCGCGGAGCCCGGGGACGTCGAGAGTCCGTGGGCCATCGTTTACGAAACGGGCAGACACACTTCAATTCATCCCGAACTAGGGCCCAAGGAGCATGCGGACGACGCCTCTTTACGGGGGAAGCAGGCACGGAAATGTGGGAGCGGAGCGTGTATAACTTATGGCACATCGCCGGCAGGGCAGCGCCCCCGATAACTTGTGGTACAAAGACGCCATCATTTATGAGTTACACGTGAAGGCCTTCGCGGACAGTAACGCCGACGGTATCGGTGACTTTCCGGGACTGATGCAAAAGCTTGATCATCTTCAGGACTTAGGAGTGACATGCATCTGGCTGCTGCCGTTTTTTCCCTCGCCGCTGCGCGATGACGGGTACGACATCGCCGACTATATCAACGTGCATCCGAGTTACGGGACGCTGGACGATTTCAAAGCATTCCTCTCCGCGGCGCACGATCGCGAGCTTCAGGTGATCATCGAACTGGTGATCAATCACACTTCCGACCAGCACCCGTGGTTTCAGGCAGCGCGCACTGCGCCGCCCGGCTCGCCGGAGCGCGATTATTACGTGTGGAGCGACACGGACGATAAATTCAAAGAGGCACGAATCATCTTCACGGACACCGAGAAATCCAACTGGACGTGGGATCCGGTTGCCAAAGCCTATTTCTGGCATCGGTTTTTCTCTCATCAGCCCGACTTGAATTTCGATAATCCTCGCGTGCTGGAAGAAGTCCTCAACGTGATGCGCTTCTGGCTCGATCTTGGAGTGGATGGACTGCGGCTGGACGCTATCCCATATCTAGTGGAGCGAGACGGCACCAATTGCGAGAACCTGCCGGAGACGCATGCGGTGATTAAGACGATTCGCCGAGCCATGGACGCCGACTATGCGAATCGAACGATCCTGGCGGAAGCCAACCAGTGGCCCAGCGACGTGCGGCCCTATTTCGGCGACGGCGATGAGTGTCACATGGCTTTCCATTTCCCGGTGATGCCGCGCATTTATATGGCGCTGCGGCAGGAAGACCGGCTGCCGATCGTCGATATCCTGAAGCAGACCCCCGACATTCCGGATACCTGTCAGTGGGCACTGTTTCTGCGCAATCATGATGAACTGACTCTCGAAATGGTGACTAGCGACGAGCGGGATTACATGTATCTCGCGTACAGCGCCGACCCGCGGACCCGCATTAATCTGGGCATCCGGCGCCGCCTCGCGCCGCTGATGGATAACAACCGGCGGCGCATCGAACTGCTGAACAGTCTGCTGTTTTCGCTGCCCGGAACGCCCATCGTCTATTACGGCGACGAAATCGGGATGGGAGACAACGTCTATCTCGGCGATCGCAACGGCGTCCGCACTCCCATGCAATGGAATCCCGATCGCAACGCGGGATTCAGCCGGGCCAATCCGGCGATGCTATACAGTCCGGTAATCATGGACCCGGTGTGGGGTTACCAGGCGCTCAATGTGGAGGCCCAGCAGAGCGACCCTTCGTCTCTTCTGAGCTGGATGCGCAACATGATCGCGCTGCGCAAGCTGTTCCAAGTCTTCGGCCGCGGAACACTGGAGTTCCTGGCCCCGGCGAATCGTAAGATTCTGGCGTACCTGCGGCGTTTCGACGGGGAGCAAATTCTCTGCGTCATGAATCTTTCGCGCTTCGCGCAGCCGGTGGATCTCGAAATGCCGGAATTAGCCGGGATGGTTCCGGTTGAAATGCTCGGGTACGTCGAGTTTCCTCCTATCGCGCGCCAGCCCTATCGCCTTACTCTCGGTCCGTACGGTTTCTTGTGGCTGGAGTTGCATGGGACGCCCGAGCCGGCTGAGGCGCCTGTGGAGGCGCCACTGGAGGTGGAGTTGAAATCCAGAGCCGCGAACGGTTGGGCCGGATTAATTCCGGACCTCGAAGCCAAGGTGCTGCCGGAATACCTGCCGCGGCAGCGATGGTTCGGCGGTAAGTCACGGCATATCCGCAAAGTGCGGGTGTCGGACTGGAGTGAGTTAGCCGGTGCGGCTATGATGATCCTGGCGGTGACTTACGAAGACGGCCCATCCGATTGGTATTTCACGCCCTTGATGGTAAAAGACGGGGTAGTGCAGGACGCACTGCAGGACGACGCGTTTTGCAGGGCATTGCTCACCCTCAACGAGTTCCCCACCGGACAAGGGAAGCTTTCGGGCCAGATAGCCAAAGAGGTGGCCGACGCGGCGCCTTCGTTGGCGATTCGCAGAGTCTCTGCGGAGCAGAATAACTCGTCGATCATTTATAGCGACCGAGTGATCTTGAAGTTATTCCGGCGGCTGCAAGCCGGGCAGAATCCCGATATCGAAATTGGACGGTACCTCACCGAGCGAGCCCACTTCGACCGGGTTCCGGCGTTTATGGGCTGTATCGAGTATCGGAGAGAGCCGGACGAGCCCGCGGCGGTGGCGATGCTCCAGCAACTGATCGCGAATGAAGGTGACGGTTGGACGTGGACCACTGAGGAACTCGAACGCTACTACGAGAATTGTGCGCGCACTCCGCTGCCTCAGGCCGCGGAATCGGCACGGGACCATGTCGGCGCTTATCTCGAAGCTGCCGCCGTATTGGGGCGGAGGACCGGGGAACTCCACCTGGCGCTGGCGTCCGCACCCGACGATCCGGCATTTTCGCCGGAACCCTTCGAGGCACGCGAGATCGAGGCTATGACGGCCGGAATGCGGGAGGAAGCAGCGAAAGCGTTCGACTTACTAAAAGGCAATCTGTCCGTTCTTCCCGATGAGATTCTCGAAATGGCGGGTGTCGCGCTTGGAAAGCGCCGTCCGATTGTCGAGCGCCTGTCCCTCAACACGCAGGGTCGTTATTTTGGCAATCGCATCCGAACCCACGGCGACTATCACCTGGGGCAGGTGCTGCGGACCAGAAACGATTTCGCGATCATCGACTTCGAGGGGGAACCGGCGCGGCCTCTGGACCAGCGCCGCGCCAAGCATACGCCATTGAAAGATGTGGCGGGAATGCTGCGATCCTTCCGGTATGCGGCGAACGCCACTCTCATGACTTATACCTTGCGTCACCCCGAGGACTTTGAATCGCTGGCGCCATGGGCGACCCTTTGGGAGCGCACCGTCAGCGCCGAGTTTCTCGCCGCCTACCGCGAGGTTACCAAGGTAAGTGACATTCTTCCAACGGCGGAAGAAGACTTTCGTAAGTTGCTCGACGCCTGTCTGCTGGAAAAGGCAACTTACGAATTGATGTATGAGCTGAACAACCGGCCAACCTGGGTGCGCATCCCGTTGGCAAGCATTTTGGCGCTTGCGGCGTAGGAGACGATGGCGGATCCGGTCGCGGAACAAATCGAGTCGGCCGACGCGGTCATCGGACTGGTTCCTCCGGCGTCGCGCGATAACCACGCGGTCGAAAGCACCATCGCGCGCATCGTGGAGACCCCTGTCGAGTTGAAAATTGCTCTGCTCCATCCGCCTCTTTCGCCGAATCAGGCGGGGCCTTCGAGCGTGAACTCGCACTGGCATCTTATTGCCACGCCGCAGCTCACGCAAGACCCGTCTTCGCTCGCGCAGAGTCTGGGAGACAGCTTCCGCGCGACTTTCGATTTGGCGCTAAAGCTCAATTCGCGCGCCTGCGCGGTGGTGGCGTCGGATCTCTCGGGCACCACGGTGGACTGGGTCAGCCTGCTGCTAAAGCCCGTGATTGAGGAGCAGTTCGACCTGGTGGCGCCCTGCTATGCGCGCCATCCCTTTGAAGGCATGATCAACCGCGCGATCGTCTATCCGCTGGTGCGGGCGCTCTATGGAAAGCGGATTCGCAACCCAATGGGCCCGGACTTCGGCATCTCGAGCCGGCTGTTGCTGCGGCTCGCCAGCGCGCCCCCGGCGCGGCTGCACACACTCCCGTCGCTGGCCGCCGAAGCGATCACCAACGGAATGATGCTTTGCCAGTCCCACCTGGGCCCGCGCATTTATGCCGCTCCGGATTTTACCAATCTGAGTACGCTACTGACGCAGGTGCTGGGCCCGCTCTTTCTGGATGTCGAACGATACGCGGCGCATTGGCAGCGCGCGCGCGGGTCGCAGCCTATCCACGAATTCGGACAAGCGATGTATGTGGAGGCGCCGGATAGCACCTTGGATGTCAGCCGGCTGATCGAGTCATTCCAATTGGGCGCGCGGAATCTGCGGGAGGTGTGGAGTATCATCCTGACTCCCTCCACGTTACTGGAACTCGGCCATATAGCTCGCAATGGCGCCGCGCAATTCCGCATGCCCGACGTCACCTGGGCGCGCGTGGTCTACGATTTCGCTTTGGCGCATCGGCTGCGGACCATCAGCCGGGACCAGATGCTGCGAGCCTTGACCCCGATTTATTTGGGATGGGTGGCTTCCTATGCTCGCGATCTGGAGCATGCGTCTCCGGAGGCGGCGGAAGAGAGGCTGGAAAAACTCTGCGTGGTTTATGAAGACACTAAGTCGTACTTCGTTTCACGCTGGCGGTGGCCGGACCGTTTTAATCCTTAGAGGGCAAGAGGAGGAGATCATATGTGGGATCAAGTCGGGCAAACCTTGAATCAATCGACTGTTGGCGTCCTGAGCCGGCTGGCCAGTCTGCTGCCCGGCTTACTCGCTTTGCTGGCCGCGGTTCTGTTATCGGTGGTGCTGGCATGGCTGGTTACTTTCATTCTGCGGCGGGTGCTGCACGGCATCCGGTTTGACGAGCGCTTGGAGAGTTGGGGTTTCACGGGCCTGGCGGAATACTCGCCCCAACAGAGTCCCGCGCTGCTCATCACGCGAGTGGTGGCCTGGTCGATCATATTAAGTGGCCTCATCTTGGGCCTGGGAGCATTCGAGGCCACCTTGACTTCGCAGATCACCCTGCGCGTCTTCGAATATCTCCCCAACCTGGCGACGGCACTCCTGGTAATGATCGTGGGCTACCTGGCGGCGCGCTATCTGGCACGCAGTGTGCTGATTGAAGCGGTCAATATGAATCTGCACTATGCACGCCTGCTGAGCCTGGGGGTGAAATGGTTGGTAATGGTTTGCACCATCGCGATGGCGTTGGACCATCTCCAGGTGGCGAGCGGCGTGGTGCATCTCGCGTTCGGGATTCTTTTCGGCGGCATCG
>CAZARO010000065.1:0-11450 GCA_964487165.1 uncultured Solibacteraceae bacterium
ATCAGGCGATCACTGGCTGCACCGCCATTCTCTGCCCGCAAGGCGCCGTGGCGGGAGTCGATATCCGCGGATCCGCCAGCGGCACGGAAGAGACGCCGGTGCTCGACCCCGGCCACGCCACCCCGCAGATCCACGGCATTCTGCTCGCCGGCGGCAGCGCGTTCGGGCTGGAAGCGGCGTCCGGCGTGCGGCGCTATCTGGAACATCAGGGCGTGGGGTTCGACACCGGTGCCGCCAAGGTGCCTATCGTGCCGGCGGCCATCCTCTACGACCTGGCCATCGGCAGAGCCGACGTGCGGCCTACCGTGGCGATGGGGGAAGCTGCCGCCTCGGCCGCCACCGCCGATGCCGTGAAGGAAGGTTGCGTGGGCGCGGGCACGGGCGCGACGGTGGGAAAGATTCTGGGCATGCGGCAAGCCATGAAGTCCGGTGTGGGCACGTTTACCGTGACGCTGCCGGGCGAAGTGATGGTATCCAGCCTGGCGGTGGTCAACGCGTTCGGCGACGTGCGCGACCCGGCTACCGGCAAAATTCTCGCCGGCGCGCGCCAGACGCCGGACGGCGCCGAATTCGCCGACACGCAGGAGCGCATGAAGCGCGGCGCCGCGGGAGGTTTCGCCGTGCGCAATACCACGCTGGTGGTGGTGGCCACCAACGCCCGCGTCGCCAAAGTGCAAGCCACCAAACTGGCGCAGCAGGCCGGCCTGGGGATGGCGCGCACCATTTTCCCGGTGAATACCATGTTCGACGGCGATATCGTCTTCGCGCTCTCGCTGGGCGACCGGCAGGCCGACGTCAACGTGCTCGGCGTGGCGGCGGCCGAAGCGGTGGCGGAATCGATTGTGCGCGCCGTGAAGCTCGCCAAGACCCTCGGCGGCGTGCCCGGATTGGGATAAGCGGCGCCTCTGGCGGACACACTCGTTGCCATGGAACTGAGTTTCGAAACCGGCGCTGTGCTGCTGCTGATCGCATCGGTGGTGGCTATGCTCACGCGCCGCCTGCATATGCCCTACAGCGCCGGCTTGGTTGCCGCGGGCATGGGGCTGGCGCTGGTCCCGTTTTCCCCCAAGGTGCAACTCACCAAGGAGCTCCTTTTTAATGCGCTCCTGCCGCCCCTCATCTTTGAGGCCGCATTCCACCTCGATTGGAAACAACTGCGCCGCGATTTGCCGGTGGTCCTCGTGCTGGCCAGCCTGGGAGTCGCGCTCTCGGCCGCGGTCACTGGCGCCGGCATGCATTATCTGGCTCACTGGGACTGGCTCAGTTGCGCGGTCTTCGGAATCCTCATCGCCGCCACTGACCCGGTATCGGTGATCGCCACCTTCCGCGAAGCCGGAGCCCGCGGACGCCTGCTCCTGCTGGTGGAAGCTGAGGCCCTTTTTAACGATGGGACTGCCGCTGTTGCGTTTGCGGTGGCCATCACCTTCGCCGCGGGCCGCACCCCCACGGCGCTCGGCACCGTCGGACTGCTGGCCGCGACCGTGGTGGGCGGCGTCATGTGCGGCGCCGTGGTAGCATGCCTGGCGCTGCTGCTGGCCGGCCGCACGGAGGATCACCTGGTGGAAATCTCGTTCACCACCGTGGCCGCCTGGGGCTCCTTCCTGATGGCCGAACAATTCCACCTGTCGGGTGTGCTCGCCACCCTCACCGCCGGGCTCCTCATGGCCAATTACCGTTCCCTGGGAGAGATTTCGCCGCACGGAAGAGAGTCTGTGGAAGCGTTCTGGGAGTATGCCGCCTTCATTGCCAATTCGCTGGTCTTTCTGCTCATCGGGATGCACGGCGCGCACGTCAATCTGCTGGCCGAATGGGTGCCCGCCACGGCTGCCGTTTTGTTTGTGATGCTGGGACGCGCGGCCGCCATCTACCCCTGTTGCGTGCTCTTCGCCTGGTCCCATTGGCGAGTGAAGCTCCGTCATCAACACGTGCTCTTTTGGGGAGGATTGCGCGGCGCCCTCGCGCTCGCCCTGGCGCTGGGACTCCCGCAGGGGATCCCGATGCGCGAGCCCATCGTCACCATCAGCTTTGCGGTGGTAGCCTTCTCGGTCTTCGTGCAGGGGATCACCATGACGCCGTTGCTGCGGCGCGTAGGCGAGATCCCCGGGGTTTTACAGCCTGGCGAAGAGCAATTGAGCGGGCATAGGTAAATAGGGCTCGAACTTGTAGCCTCTGTCATTTCGGGGGTAAACTTGCAAGTCACATGAGCCGAGCGATACTCTCGCCGGAACCAGCCGAGTTGGCGGAGCGGACCAGGCGCAAAATCAACCGGCGCATCATTCCCTTCCTGCTTCTTCTCTACACAATCGCGTACCTCGACCGCGCTAACCTCAGCTATGCCGGCCTGGAGATGACTAAGGAACTCCATTTCTCGAATGAAGCATACGGGCTCGGCGCCGGGATTTTCTTTTTGGGTTATTGGCTCCTGGAAATTCCAGGCGCGATACTCGTCGAGCGCTGGAGCGCGCGCAAATGGATCTCGCGTATCATGCTCAGTTGGGGCTTGGCTGCCGCGCTCACGGGATTGATTCATACGCGGAGCGAGTTTTACTGGGCGCGATTTCTTCTCGGGGTCGCGGAGGCTGGCTTCTTCCCGGGAGTAGTCGTTTATCTGACACACTGGTTCCGTGCGGCCGATCGCGCCAAGGCTCTGGCCGGATTGCTGGTCGGCCTTCCGATATCGCAGGTCGTAGGTTCACCGCTCTCGGCTGCTCTCATGAACCTTCACTGGTTAGGGTGGAGCGGATGGCGGTGGCTTCTCATCCTCGAGGGAGCACCAGCCATCGTTGCGGGCGTCTGCGTTTTCCTGTATTTGACGGATCGTCCCCGAAGCGCCACCTGGCTGACGGCTGAGGAGAGGGACTGGATCACATCTGAACTCGAAAAAGAAGAGCGAAGCTTGCCCTGCAAGGAACATAGCTGGCAAGTAATTTTCCAGCCCCAAGTACTGGTGTTGACGGCGATCTGGTTCTTCAGCCTTTGTGTAGGTAACGCATTAGTCCTATGGCTGCCGAAGATCGTTCAGAGGATGTCGGGATATAGCCCGGCCGCCACTACTCTGGTGTCGGCCATTCCGTATCTGGCGGCGTGGCCCTTCACATTGCTGGTGGGTTGGAACTCGGACCGTACCGGTGAACGGCGCTGGCACACCGCAGGTTGCCTGTTGCTGGCAGCCGGGGGGCTAGCCCTGTCCAGGGCAACGGACAGTATTTCGATTGGCATTTTCGCGCTGACCGTTGCCGCAATGGGAATTTATGCCCGCCAAGGTCCCTTCTGGTCCGTATCGAGCTCTCTGTTGAAGGGGACATCGTCCGCCGTAGCAATCGCCTTGATCAGCTCGTTTGGCCAACTTGGCGGCTTTGCCGGGCCGTATATCGTCGGATTTCTGACGGACCGAACCGGGACGTATTTGGCCGGCACTTTATTTCTAATCGGCTCCGCCGTCATCGCCGCCTTCCTCATGCTCCTTTTGAAAGACACAAACCGTAGGCCCGCGCTGTAGCGGCCCGTTCCAGCTAATCGTGTAGCGACTCAGCCTGGCTATCGCGATGGCGCCGGTTCCATGCCGTGGTTTCGGATCGCTGTCTTTGCGGTTTCCGACGTGAGAAACGCGATCAATCGCCTCACGGACTCAAGTTCTTTCGATCCCGCCACTATCGCGGTGGAGAACACCGAGACGTACTGGATCTCCGCGGGAACCGGTCCGACGAAATCGACACCCGGCATGTGAATCAGTTCGCTCACCGGCTGCACCGCGATATCGGATTCTCCACTGACCAGGGCGGCGATGCCGGAGTCTTTGATTTTTCCGGAAAGTTCGCGGGAGATGCCGAGCCGCGGAAAGAGCTTATCGATCATATAAATGCCCGTGGTGCTGCTCGGAAAGTTGATGCTCTTCGCATGTAGGAGCGCGCGTTTGAAGGCGTCAACCGTGCTGATGTCCGGCTTGGCCGCTCCCGCGTGCACGGCCACACCCAGCGGCGTCTTGGCCAGGTCAACGTCGGTATTCTTGACAATCCTGCCCTCCGCGATCAGCTCGTCCAGCCCTTCCCTGCTCATAATCACTACATCCGCAGGCACACCCCGGCGAAGCTGGGCGCCGATGGTATTAGACCCGTTTCCTTGTGACGGCCCCCGGGCAGTGGCGACCTTGATGCCGGTCGCCTTCTCGAACTCCGGCAGGATCTCCTGTAGAGCGGCTGCAAAACCACCGGACGTGATGACCTTGACCTGCGCGAACGCTGCGGAGGGTAAATCGAGAAGCGTCACGATCACCAAAACCGATTTTGTGAGCGCGTGCCAGCGGGTGAACATACTGAAATATCCTCCCAGAGTCGGGACGGCCCAAGCAAGGCCATCGCCGTTTTCGCGATGACGCCATGGAAACCACTCGACTACAACAGTGGCCACTTAACCAGCAGGAGTGCGCGGAACTTCTGTTAGGGACCGAACCCGGGCGATCATCGTCGAAATGCTATCAGTGATAGCAATCCTGCCCACCTAACTCGAGATTTGACACCGTGCTTCCCCAATGCTATAAGAAATAACATAAGAGCAGGGGAACCGTTTGCAAGAGCAGAAGAGACGACGCCTGAGGCCCAACGCAACGCGCCGGACTTTCAGCGCTTCCAGGCCGACGGAATTAAGGCGGTGATGAGCTTCGCCGCGGCGCCCGGCAAATACTCAATCCGTGCGGTGGTTCGGGAAGCCGGCCAGAACAGGATTGCAGCTTCGAGCGCGAGGTTCGAGGTCCAGTAAGAGCCGCTCCGGCGCAAGGCCTCCCGGACTACACCAGTAAGTCAGAAAAGGGCCGCGAACTCACGTTCCAGATGCCGTTGAAGGGATTATCAGTGTCGCGCATCACCAGGTTCGCCAGGGAGATCACCAGCGCCAGTAGCCCGAAGCAGGCCAGCCCGGCGAGCCAATGGCGGAACGGATACACGAAGACCAGCAGCAGCAGCGCGCCCGCCATGGTGTCCACCAGCCGGATCAATGTCGGCGGGATTTGCGTCAGGCTCTTGGCGATTCGGTCGTCGCGGTGCTCGCTGGTCCGGCGCGCGATGTCGATCAGCCGCTGGTGCATGACCTGCTGGGCCGGTGTGGCGGGGACTACTTGCACCACCTGGTCCACTAATTCCGAGAATGCCTTCTCGGCTAGCTTGTCGCGCCGCCGCTGGCCCAACGCCTCCCACTCGGATTTCAAAGCGCGGTGTACGTAGTCCGTAACGGCCCGCCGGATGGCCTGGTCCGCGTCCGGGCCGAGATACTCGCCGAAGCGGAGCAAGTCCCGCAGGGAATTGCATTCCCGCATGATGAAGTTCTCCACGTCGGTGAACTGGCCCCAGATCACGAAAATCACGAAGGCGAACATCACCGCGTAGATATTTCCAATCAGCAGGATCAGGGTGTTCAAGCCGTCCCTCTCGCGCGCCGTGAAGTCATAGAGGCCGCTGCCGCGCAACGCGAGATAGACCAGCGCCGCCACTACCAGGAGCACGAAGAACCTGATCACATACCTGGAAAATTCCTGCCAGTTCATCTTCTCTATCATAATGCGCCTGCCCTACAGAGCCGGGGATGATAATATGTTCGCGTGTACCGGCCACTTCTCTTTACACTTCTTGCACTTTTATCGATTTCGCAATTTGCCGCAGCCCAGGTAACAGCCGCCATTTCAGGGAAAGTCGAGGACCCGTCTGGCGCCGGAATGAAAGGCGTGGCCGTCACGGTCGAAAATCTGGAGACCGGCGCCGCGCGCTCCGCTTTGTCGGACGATTCCGGCAATTTCCGGACGCTGTCTCTTCCCGTCGGTCCATATCAGGTGAAGGCCGAAAAAGCCGGTTTCAAGACGCAGGTGCGTAAGGGCGTGGAGTTGGCGGTCGGGCAGGAAGCGGTGGTAAACCTGCAGCTCGCCCTGGGCGACGTGTCGCAGGAAGTCAACGTCACTGAACAGAATCCCGTGGTCAATACCACGACGTCGTCGGTTTCCGGCCTGGTCGGTGAGCGCGAAGTGAAGGATCTGCCGCTCAATGGCCGCAGCTTCGATGACCTGATGACGCTCAACCCCGGAGTGATCAACTACGGCCTGAAAAGCGCCAACACCAGCACCAGCAACGGCAACACGTTTTCCGTGGCGGGGCGGCGGCCGGCCGATAATCTGGTGCTGCTCAACGGCATCGAGTACACCGGATCGAGCCAGCTCGCCATCACTCCCGGCGGCGTGAGCGGCTATCTGTTGGGCATCGATGCCGTCCGCGAATTCAACGTCGAGACCGATACCTATGGCGCGGAATACGGCAAGAGATCGGGCGCGCAGCTCACCGTGGTGACGCAGTCCGGCACCAACGCGCTACATGGCACGCTGTTCGAATTCCTGCGCAACAGCGACTTCGATTCGCGCAGTATTTTCGCCCAGACGCCGTTCGTTCCGCCGTTCCGCCAGAATCAATTCGGAGCCGCGCTGGGTGGGCCGCTCAAACGGAACCGCCTGTTTCTTTTCGGCAACTACGAGGGCTTCCGGCAAGTGGAAACGCAGAGCAGCGAGAGCGTGGTGCCGGATGCGCAGGTGCGCGTGGGTTCATTCCCCAACTCGTCCGGGAACTATGTGCCGGTAGCCAATCTCAATAAAGCAATGCTGCCGTACTTCTCCTTCTGGCCGCAGGCCAATGGCCTGGAGCTGACGGTGAACGGCCTGCCGAGCGGCACGGCGTTTGCGTTTGAGACCCCCAAGCAGACCATCCGCGAAGATTTCGGCACCACGCGCCTGGATTACACCATCCGCGATCGCGATTTGCTTTCCGCGTCTTACACCATCGACGACGGCGACAGCCTGATTCCCCTGGCCGACCCGCTATTCGGGTCGTACTCCGCGCTGCGCATGCAGGTGGCGAGCCTGCAGGAGACGCACATCTTCTCGCCCGAGATGCTGAATACTGCGCGCGCCGGATTTTCGCGCGCGGGGTTCAACCTGGATTCCACGCTGCTGGCGCAGTTCCCCGCCAATCTCGATTTCGTCCAGGGGGCCGGGCCGGGCGGCATCGTAGTCAACGGCGGCGTGACCACCACCGGACTCTCGGGCATCACCTCCGCCGGACCCAACAACGCCGCCGGCGTCTGGAATCGCCGCAATCTTTTCACCTACACGGACGGCGTGCAGATGTCCAAGGGAATCCACCAGATCAGCGCCGGCGTGTGGTTTCAGCGCGTGCAGGATAATGAAGACTCGGCTTCGCGCCAGCTCGGGCAGGCCACCTTCACCAGTTTGACCACCTTTCTGCAGGGCACCGTCAGCAGCTTCCAGGTGGTCCCCACCGCCAACGAACTGGGATGGCGCAGCCTGTTCGGCGCGTGGTACGCGGAAGACGCCATCAAGCTGCGCCGCAATCTGACCGTCCGCGTGGGCATCCGCCAGGAGTTCACCAGCGGCTGGAACGAGGCCTTCGGCCGGGCCGCGAATTACATCCCCGGCGCCAATGGCGTACTCATCACCGCCCCGCGCGTGGCCGGTTCGGTGTTCACGCAAAATAACGCCGTCAAGCTCTTCAGCCCGCGCGTGGGCCTGGCGTGGGACCCGTTCGGCAACGGCAAAATGGCGGTCCGCGCCGGGTTCGGTACCTATTATTCGCTCATCGACGACCTCAGCTTCCTGCTGAATTCGCTGCCTCCCTACAACGGATCGATCACCGCTTCCGGTTCGTTGTTCTCGATCACCCCCGTGGTTCCCGGCGCTGCGGTTCCGCCGTCCTGCGGGCCGGGAGTTCCCTCGCCCTGCACCACCTATGCGCCGCAAGGAGTGCAAGCCAATGCCAAGACTCCCACCGTCCAGGAGTGGAATCTCTCCCTGGAGCGCGAGCTTGACGCTGCCACCGTACTGCGTGTGGCTTACGTGGGATCGTTCAGCTATCACGGCCTGCTGAGCGTGGATCCGAACTCCGTTCCGGCGCAGGTATGCGGCTCGGCGACTGGTTGTACCGCCGGCGGCGTGGCCACCAGCGGGGCTCCGGCCACCGCCGCCAACCAGAGCCATGTGCCCGAGGGGGCGCAGTATATTCCCGTGGGGACGCGGCCCAATCCATACCTGGGCGCGGGCTTCTTTTGGTACACCGAGGGCAACAGCAGCTACAACGCCCTCGAAACTTCGGTGGCGCATCGGCTGAAGAGTGGCTTCCAGATTCGCGCCAGCTACACCTGGTCGAAGAATCTGGATATGAATTCGGGACTGACGGGAGCGCAGTCGGGCAACCAGTCGCAGATGATCCTGGAGTTCAACAATCCACGCAGAGACTGGGGACCGTCGGCGCTCAATCCGGCTTCGCAGGCCAGCATTTCGGGCAGATACGAGCTGCCGTTCGGTCCCGGCAAGCGCTGGATCAGGAATGCCCATGGGGTGGGCAGCAAAATCGCCGGCGGCTGGCAATTCAACGAAATTGTGACCCTGCTGAGCGGTTTCCCGTTCACCCCGGTGATCGGCTCCAACCGGTCGGGCGATGGCGATACCCGCAATCCCGACCGGCCTTCGCTGAATCCTTCCTTCTCGGGACCGGTCGTGCTGGGGCAAGTGGGCCAATGGTTCAACCCCAATGCGTTTGTCCTGCCCGCCGCCGGCACTTACGGGAATCTGGGACGCGGCGTGTTCAGCGGTCCGGGCCTGACGGACCTGGACGTCTCGTTATTCAAGAATACGGCCCTCTCGGAGCGGACCAGCCTGCAATTTCGCGCCGAGTTCTTCAACGTCCTGAATCACCCCAATCTCGGCACGCCCAACGCCACGGTCTTTTCGAGCGGCGCCATCAACGCATCGGCCGGATTGATCACCACGCTCGCCACCACGCCGCGGCAGATCCAGTTCGGCATGAAGCTCATCTTCTGATCGCAGTGTGGCGGCGGCCGTGGAGAGGCTACTGAGTCTCGCGCAATAGATTGTGGGGCAGGATGGCATCCTGCGGCCGATTGGTAATCGGCCCGCGGAGGCCTATTCACGGCCATCGGGAGCGGGTTACCAACCCGCTGCAGGTTGCCAACCTGCCCCACATGCCGGCGGCATCTGTCACCATGTTTTGCGAGACTCAACAGGCCGTGCCGGCACTCACAGCCCGCGAAAGCCGTCCACGGAAATAACCCCAATCAACAGATCGCGAACCAGCGGGGGTAGGTGCAGGTTCGAGGTGGTTTCGTATTTCTTGCGGTCGGCGGTGATTTCCTCGACGTGTACCGGTGGTAGAAGGTTGTTGAACGGGAGGTGGCGCGGATCGATGACGCTGACGCCATCGCCCGGCAGGAACCACAATCTTCCATCCGTGGACCTGGCGGCACGCGGGCTGTAGCTGCCGCCGGGCGCATGATTCCTGACGCCGGCGGTGCTGTCGAGAACACTGGCCTGGATCATGCGGCTCGAATCCGCGGCCCAGGCGTCCAACTCCATCCGGCCAATGCGCACCAGACCGCAAGCCATGTCCAGCCAGAACGCATGGTCGTCGTCTTCCAAGGCCCAATTAACCGCATCGCAAGGCAATCCGTTCTTGCTGGTCAAGGTGGCAACGCCACCGTTTTTCACCTGGCTTAGCCCGCCCTGGGTTGCGGCCCAGAGCGTACCCTCCCGATCGAGTTGAAGACCGCCGACGAAGCCCGTTCCCAACCCATCGGCGGCTGCGTACGATGTGTGGACCTGGCCGTCTTTGAAATACGCCACCCCACCGCCGCGAAATCCAAGCCATAGCCCGCCGTGTGTGGGATCAGAGAGTAAAGCCAAAGCGTAGCCGTTACTTCCCAGACTGGCCCAAGGGATCCGTTCCACCACAACGCCCAGTTAGGATCGAGGATATTGCGCGCCGCCCGGTCCACCGTACGACAGCCTTGGTCTTTCGACCATGGTTCCGCCCTTTGGGCTGTACCGCGGGCAGCACAAATTTGCCACAGATGAACACGGATCAACACGGATAATAAATCCACCGCAAAGGAATTCTCGGTTCTTGCTTCTTTCGTATCCGTGTTTATCGGTGTTCATCTGTGGCCAATTTCGCTTCGTTCCGGAGGTGGACCGCTCGACTCATCAAGCAGGACCCTCGGCGTGCTGGCATCCACAGTCCGTTTCTCCTCAAACCGGCGAAAGTCGTTCTAGAAGCTCAAGCGGATTCCGAGCTGGGCCGCGAACGGTATGCCCACAGTCGTACCGGGGCCAAAGAAGTCGCCCAGCGCCCCGGCCGGCACCCGCAATTGACTCAGGCTGGTGATCGGCTGGGTCTGCGTGCAGTCCGCGTTCAGGCAGAACGCTGTGGCGTTCGTCAGGCTGTTCACAGGTGTGGGCAGGGCCGCAAGATTGGTGACATAATTGGCGCCGGGGTTATTCCGGTTGAAGAGGTTGAAGATTTCGATAAATGGCATCAGCCGCCAATTCTCGTGGAAGCGGAACGGCCGGCTGACACGAATGTCCGTCTGGATATAAGGTGTCCCGCGAAACTGATCCATCCCGGTCTGCACACCGTTGACCACCGCACGATCGTCCAGCGTATCGCCAAATCCATTGACATCTACGGGTGTGGTGAGGGTGAACGGCCGGGCGCTCTCGGCCTGGCTGAGGAGCGAGAATTCGAAGCCGCCCGGCAGCCGCACTACGCCCGCGATCACCAGCCGGTCGGTGACGTTCTCTCCCGACGGCCCGTAGTCTCCCTTGGCGAATGCATGCAGCGGATTGCACACTCCGTTCACATAATCGAAGAGTTCGCCCAACACGCAGCCCCAGGTCTCGGCACTCGACAGCGTATAGTTGACCACCAGGCTGAATCGCGACACATTGGCCTGCAGATGGAGCGAGAGCCCGTCATAACGGGAGCGGTTATCGGTGCGGTAGACGAAGAAGTCGGGGACGTTTTGCTGCTGGGTGCCGGTATCCTGCGCGAAGAGAGGCGAGAAGAGTGTATAGCCGGCGTTGTACTCGTACCGGCGGTAGCCATGCATGCCGGTCTCATGAGTCCACTCCGCGCTCATCATCCAGTGGGAATTGAAAGCATGCTCCACACCAGCCGTAGCGTGGATGGCGTAAGGCGTATGGTAATCCGGGTCGATGAGGGAACCCAGGCCGCCGTTGGCCGCCCCCGGAAGACAGCCGGAATCGGTTGGCACGGCGCAAGGCGCGGGCGGTTCGTTGACGGCCTGGAACGCAGTCACCCAGCCGTTTTGCGCCAGATCGTTAGAAAAGAGTCCGAAGCCCGAGCGGATTACCGTGCGGTTGTCCTGGCCGAGCGCATATGCGATCCCCAGGCGCGGCCCGATGTTCTTGCGGTAATCGTGCGGAATGCCGATATGCTGGAAAAGCGGGATCTGCATCGCTTCGATAGTGAGCAGGCCGGGATTGCCCATCTGCGACCGTCCGGACGCTGTGAAGAGTCCGAAAGTGGTGTCATAGCGCACGCCGATGTTCACCGTGAGATGCGGCGTCGCTCGCCAGGCATCCTGAA
>CAZARO010000066.1:0-11441 GCA_964487165.1 uncultured Solibacteraceae bacterium
ACTGGCCAGCGTGATAGTGACCGTCGGCTGATCGCCCGGTTTCGAAGTCGCCGGCAGGCCGCTCAGGGTGATGGCGGGCGCGGGCGGAGGTCCGGCGATATTCAGAGTAATGCTTTGTTGCGCGGTGACTCCGCTGGCGTCGGTGGCTTCCACGGTAATGGTGAAACTGCCGGCTACCATCGGGGTCCCGGAGATAATTCCCGTGGTGGCGCCGAGCGAAAGTCCGGCGGGCAGCGTTCCCGACGTCACGGACCACGTGATGGCACCGGTCCCACCGGACGATTTGAGGGTAAGGCTGTACCCCGTGCCCGCCGAGCCACCGGGCGGCGGAGAGTTGACGATAGTCAGCGGTGCGGGACTCACCTGCACGGTGAAAGTAGCCTGAGCCATCGCGGTGGTCTGGTCCGTCACCTGGAGGGTGAAGGTATAGCTTCCTGCCGTGGTCGGCGTGCCTACTAACAGTCCCGAAGACGCCATCAGTTGGATTCCCGGCGGCAGAGCGCCGGAGATTACCGACCAGTTGAGCGGCGGGGTGGAGTTCGTCGCCAGCAGGCCGAAGTCATACGCAGTGCCGACGGTCCCGGAGGGCACTGAAGTGGTGGAGATGGTCAGGCTCTGGCTCGCCACGGTGAACTGGTAGGTTTGCGTGGCCAGGCCGAAATTCGAGTCGACCACCGAAATGGTGAACTGGTACGCGCCGGGCAGAGTCGGTGTCCCGCTGATTGCGCCAGTCGACGGATTGATGGAAAACCCCGTCAGCAGTCCGCCGGCGCTGAGCGACCAGTTGTACGGCGCGGTGCCGCCGGCCACGCTCAATCCGAAGGAATAAGGCACGTTGGCCGTGCCGTTGGGTATGGACGCGGGGGTGATCTGCAAAGTCGGGGAGTGTACCGCTATGGCGAAGGCTTGCGTGGCGCTCACCCGGTCGGTATCGGTAACTTGCGCGGTGAACGGGAAGTTGCCCGCTTTGGTTGGAGTGCCGCTGATTATGCCGCCTTGCGCGTCCAACGACAGGCCCAGCGGCAAGGTGCCGGTCACGATCGCCCAACTGTACGGCGAGTGGCCGCCCGCGGCGATGAGGCCCGAACCGTAGCCCGCCCCCACGGTGCCCGGCGGAAGCGGCGCCGACGCGTTAATGGACGGCGTGTTGGGGTCGATGATCTGCAACAGAAAAGCCCCGGTGGAGATGGCCCCAGTGTTGTCCGTGACCTTGATTACCAGCGGCGCCGTCAGCGCTTGCGCCGGGGTGCCCGAAATGATCCCGGTGCTCGAAAGCGCCAGGCCCGTGGGCAGGGTGCCATCCACCAGTTGCCATTGATACGGACTCTGGCCGCCGGAAGCGGTAAGGGTAGTGGAGTAACTGAGGCCCAGCGTGCCGCCCGGCAGATCCTGGCCGGTGACGATCTGGAAATCGCCCGGGCCGGATACCCCGATGGTGTAATTGCTGGTCACGGTGGCAGTGGCACGTGGGGATAACCTGGCGGCGAGCGATCCGCTCGTGCCGGTGACGGTCCCACCGCTATCATCCACGGTCAGGGTAATTCCAAAACTGCCCGCCGTGGTGGGGGTACCGTTGAGGGCGCCGGTGGTTTCGTCGAACGTCAGCCCCGGCGGCACCTGTCCGGCGGTGATGGAATAGGTATACGGGGCCGTACCGCCGGTCACGTGGATGGCGTAGCTATAGAGCACCCCGACCACGCCATTGGGCAACGGATTGGGCGTCAGCAGGCCCACCGATGTCGGGCTGGTTACTAAGATGGTGAAGCCGGTTGCGACGGAATTCCCGCCGGTATCTTTCACGGTAGCGTTAAAGTTGGCCGTCTGGGCGGTGGTGGGCGTTCCCGTGATCGCTCCGTTCTTCGCCAGGGACAGGCCCGCGGGCAGCGAGCCGCCGGTCAGAGTCCAGGTGTACTGCCCGCTGCCTCCGACTGCCGCGAGAGTGTCGGAGTACGCCGTCCCGACGGTCCCGGAAGGCAATTCCTGCGCGTTGACCACCGTCAGAATCGCTGGCGGAGGAGGCGATGCCGGCGCAATAGCGATGGAGAGCTGGTGTGGCGGGCTGGTTTGCACTCCGTCGGTCACCTGGACGAAGAAGGAATACGTCCCGGCGGTGCCCGGCGTGCCGTAAATGTCGCCGCTTTGCGAATCGAGGTTCAGGCCAGGAGGCAGCGTGCCGGGGGGCTGCGTGACGGCGGCCAGGCTCCAGGTATAGGGCGGCTTGCCTCCACTGGCTAACAACCCCGCACCGTAATTCACCCCCACGGTCCCGCCCGCGAGGCTGGTTGTGGTGACCGTCAGGCCGGAGTACACCGTCAGAGGGAAAGTCTGCGGTAGGCTGGTCACCTGGTCGGCCAGCACTACGGGGATGCCGATCGTGCCTCCCGATGGAGGCGTGCCGCTGAGCAATCCGCTGGCGGAAATCGAGAACCCGTCCAGGTTGGCGGTGGACCCGAGCGAGAAGGTGTACGGCGGAACTCCGCCCGCGGCGGCAATCTGGTTGGAGCAGTACGTGTTGGCCACGCAGGAGGTCAGGTTTTGCGTGACATACGACAGCGGGAGCCCGGTGGAAACCAGGAGGGTAAAGTTCTTCGACGCGACCGAACCCTTGGTGTCGTTCACGGTGATCGCGAACGGGTAGGGGCCGGCCTGCGACACGCTTCCACTGAGCACGCCCGCGGCGGAAATCGAAAGTCCCGAGGGCAGGCCCGTGGCCGACCACGTGTAAACGCCATCACCGCCTGTCGCCGCCAGCGTTTTGGAGTAGTAAACGTTCACGGTAGCGAGCGGCAGCGATGCCGTGGTGATGGTCAGGCTGCCGTTCATGGGCACGGTAAACGTCGACGTGGCGCTATGGGTGGCCGAATCGGTAACGGTCACCGGGAAGGTGGGTGCCGTGGCGCCGCTGGGCGGAGTTCCGCTGAGGTACCCGGCGGCGGTCAGGTTCAACCAGGAGGGAAGGCCGGAGGCGGTCCAGGTGTAGCCGGGATTGCCGCCCGATGCGGTGAAGTTGGCGCTATAAGGAAGCAGCACGGTGGCCGGCGGCAGCGGGGACTGCGTGTTGATGGTGAGGGTGACGTTCACCGGCAGCGTGAAGCTCTCGTTCACGCTATTCTTCAGCGAGTCCGTCACCGTCACGTTGAAGACGATCGGCGTGCCGGCCTGCGGAGTGCCCAGCAGGAAGCCGGACGGCGAGAGAGTGAAGCCGCTGGGAAGACCTGTGGCGGACCACTGGTAGCCTCCGCCGCCGCCCGATGCCGTGAAAGTCGCCAGGTACGGGAAGTTCAGCGTCGCGGCGGGCAGGGGCGTCGCCGTGTCGATAATCAGGATAGCCTCGACCGGCAACACGAACGTCGCGTTGAGCGAGTTCTTTTGCGAGTCGGTCACCGTGATCCCGAAGGACACCGGCCCGGCTACCGTGGGAGAGCCGCTCAATACACCGCCCGTGCTGAGTGAGAGCCACGGCGGCAGACCGGTGGCCGACCACTTATAGCTGCCGCTGCCACCCGACGCAGTCAGCGTTTCCGAGTACGGCAGCCCGACGGTGGCCGGCGGCAGCGGCGAGGTATTGCCGAACGTCAGCGCCGCGTTCACCGGCAGGGTGAAATTCTGCGTCAACGATTGCGCCACGTCGTCGCTCAAGGTGAGTTGGAACGTCACCGGACCGGCACTGGGCGGCGTGCCCGACAATACCAGCGTGGTGCTGTTGAAGTTCAGCCAGGAAGGCAGGCCGGTGGGGCTGACGGAATAAACTCCGTCGCCGCCGCCCACTTGTACCGTCGTGCTGTACGGGACGTTGGGAGTGGCGGGAGGAAGCGGCGAAGCAGTCAGGAAGTACAGGCCGGGTGCCGGCAGCACGGGAAGCGTAAAGCTGCCGCTAGTGAAGGCCCCCAGCGAATCGGTTACCGTGGCGTTGAACAAGACGCTGGCGGGCGTGTTCACCGGCGGCGTGCCGGTGAGCGCTCCGGCGCTCGACAGGCTCAACCACGCGGGCAGATTGGTGGACGTCCAGTTGTAGGGCGATTTGCCACCGATCGCGGCGAGATTCTGCGCGTACGCGTTCCCGACGGTGGCAGTGGGAAGCGGCGACGTGGTGGTGATGGTGGGCGGATTGACGACGATGGTTTCGGTTTGCGATGCGCTATTGGGCGTAGGAGCCTGCGAATCGGTGACCGTGATCGGGAAAACGAACGCTCCGCCGGAGGTTGGCGTGCCGGTCAGCAGGCCGGTGCCGGCATTGAGAGTCAGCCAGCCTGGCAATGCCGTGCTGGTCACGTTGAACGGCGATACTCCCCCGCTCCATTGCAATTGGTAACTGTACGGCTGGCCGCTGGTGCCGGCAGGCAACGTTTTGGGCGAGAGGATGGTGAGGCCGGATCCGCTCAGGACGGTGAGATTAATCTGTTTGGTGGCGATTTGCGCGTCCTGGTCGGTCACTTTAAAGACCGGAGTGAACAGTCCGGTTTGCGTAGTGTTGCCCGCGAGCGTGCCGGACGAGAGATCCACCGCATAGCCGCTCGGCAGGCCAGTGGCGGTGAAAGAGTAAGTGACGCTGCCGGTGCCGCCGCTGGCCGCGATTGTTACTCCGCTCTGATAGGCCGTCCCAGCCGTGCCGTTGGGCAATGACGAAGTGGTGATGCTCAGAACGGGGTAGACGGCCAGAGTGTACGGCTTGGTGAAGGTGGCACCCCAGAAGTCCGTAATCTTGACGCTGAACTGCGCGGAAAACGGCGCCGCCGGAGCGCCCGTGAGCACGCCGGTGGAAGACAATTGGAAGCCGGATGGCAAAGTCCCGGGTGTCAGCACCCAGGAGATGGGCGCAGTGCCTCCGGTCATCTGGATGCCCTGGCTGTAAGCCGTGCCGACCACGCCGCTCGGCAGCGGCGACGGGGTGGTGATGGCCGGCAGGGCGTTGCAAACCACGGTCAGCGGCCCCACGGTGTACGTGTTGGGCGTGGGCGTGGCGCTGTCGGTCACCGACAGCATCACGTTAGAAGAACTGGCGGTACACTGGCCCACGATCTGATTGTTGGCGGTGAACTGCAGGCCGGCCGGCAGACCCGACACCGTGAAGCTGTAAGCCGGCACGCCGCCGACGGCCGATAGCGGCACACTGTAGTTGGTGGCAGCGGTGGCGTTGGGAATCGTGGCGGGCAACAGGGTGAGGGACGAACTGACGGTCAGGCTGAAGATGGGCGCGATGCTGACGCCTTCGCTATCTTGAATGGTGACCGGGATCTGATAGGTGTTGAGTGCGGTCGGGATGCCGCCGAAGGTGCCGGTGGAGGAATTGAACGTGATTCCCGGCGGAAGGGTAGGAGCGGAGAACGAATAGGGCGGCGCTCCGGAAGTGAGCGAAATCGGCTGGCTGTACGGTACGTTTAGCGTCGCGGCAGGCAGAACCAGGTTGGTCACAACGGGACCTGCCACCACCCAGGTGTCGGCCAAATCGACGTCCGCGGCGATCGAATCGCCGCCGAACAGCAGCACTCGCGAACTTACGCCGTCGAAGACCATGGCGGAGTCGATGCGCGTGCCGGGGTTATGCGGTGGATTCAAATTGGTCCACGCGGTGCCGTTCCACGCCCAGGTGTCGTCATAGTAGACTCCTCCGGTGGCCGAACCGCCGAAAAGGACGATCTGCGAGTGCGCCTGGTCGTACACCATGGGGAAAAAGGATCTGGGCAGCGGCTGCGGTGTTACGTTGAGCGGCGTCCAGGTTGTGTTGGCGCCATTCCAGATCCACATATCGGCGTAGTTGGTTTGCGTGGCGGCGTTATGGCCGCTGAATAAGACCACCTGGCCGTGACCCGAATCGTAGGCAAAGCCAAAGTTTTCGCGCACCCCGGGAGGAGTTCCCGATACGGACGCGGGGATGTTGGTCCAATCCGTGCCGTTCCAGGTCCAGGTGTCGTTCAGGTCGCTGGTAACGCTCGTGGCGCCGCCGAAGAGGACGATCTGGTGGCCATCCCACACCATCTTGGCGCCCCATCGGGCGGGAGGATTGTGGTTCGGGGTGACCGGTGTCCACGCGGTTCCGTTCCAAAGCCGGGTATCCGCCAACGGGACGCCGTTTATCTGACCGCCGAACAGCACGCCTTGCCCGTGGGCAACGTCGAAGGCCGCCGCTGGCAGGCCGCGGGGCTGCGGCCCCGTAGTTGACACCGTCGCCCAGTTAGTTCCGTTCCAGGCGACAGTATCGTTGACAGGGCCAGTGCTGGTGAAACCTCCGAAAAGGATGGTCTGGTTGCGCACCGAATCGTAGAAAATGGCCGCTGTCTCGCGCGCCGGGGGAGAGAAAGCCGGACTCAGCTGGATCCAGTCTTCGGTATTCGTCCCGGCAGCTGCCACGGTGATGGGAATGACCATCTGGGCGTTTCCGGTAGCTTGATCGGTGACCGTGAAATTCGGGGTGAACGAACCCGCCTGCGTGGGAATTCCGGTGATGGCGCCGGTGTTGTTGTCAATCCCGAGTCCCGGGGGCAAGCCGGAGGCGGTGAAATGGTAGGCTGGATTCCCGCCGGTGGCAGCGATCGCCTGGCCGGATGGATAGGCGATATTCAGCGTCCCCAGCGCCAGCGCCGTGGTGGTAATACTCAGCGCGTTGACAACGCTGACTTGAAATTGCTTGCTGGTGGTGGCGTGCCAGACGTCGGTAAATGTGACCGTGAACGTAGTGGGTCCGGCTGCCGTCGGGATTCCCGAAATCAGGCCGGTGGCGCTCAACCCGAGGCCCGGAGGCAACGAGTTCGGCGGTACGGACCAGGTATAAGGCGCGGCGCCGGGCGGATCGTAAACCGCGTTGGTGGTGAGTTGGACGCTATAAGACGTGCCCACCGTGCCGCCGGCCAGGGGCGAAGCGTTGGTGATCAGAGGCGCCGGGTTACAGTTCAGCGGGATCGGCCCCACGGTGGACGTGCTGGGCGTGGGTACCGCGCTGTCGGTCACCTTCAGGATGACGTTGGTGGAACTGGCGGTGCATTGGCCGACAATCTGGTTACTGGAGTTGAAAGTCAGGCCGTTCGGCAGGCCGGTGACCTGGAAGCTATAATTCAGCACGCCGCCGGTGGCCGAGAGTTGCACCAGATAATTGGCGCCCATGGTGGCATCGGGCAGCGAGGCGGGTAGCAGAACCAGGGCCGCGCTCACGGTCAGAGTAAGAGTCGGCGCGATGCTCACGCCGTCGCTGTCCTGGATGGTGACCGGGATGTTGTAAGTAGAAACTCCGGTCGGCGCGCCGCCGAACGAGCCGTTGGTGGTATTGAAGGTGATTCCCGGCGGCAGCGTGGGCGCGGCGAACGTGAAGGGCGAAACGCCGTCCTGGACGGTAATGCCGGCGCTGTACGACACGTTTTGGGTGGCGTCAGGCAATGCCAGATTGGACACAAAGGGACCTTCCAGGTTCCAGGTATCGTTTCCAAAGCTCTCTGTCGCCGCAATGTTGCCGCCAAAGACCAGGACCTGCGACTGTGCCGTATCGAATGCCATTACGCCGGAAGTGCGCGCCCCCGGACTATGCGGCGGGTTCAACTCGGTCCAGGCACTGCCGTTCCAGGCCCACGTGTCGTCAAAAGGCTGGAGCGTTTCGGCGGAGTTCCCGCCGAACAGGATGGTCTGGCCATGCACCGGGTCGTACGCCATCATGTTCTGGTTCCGGGATTGCGGATGGTTCGAGAGGTTCGTAAGCAGCGTCCAGGTCAGCTGGGCTCCGTTCCAGATCCAGGTGTCGGCGAAATCGCCACTGCCTTGTATCCCGCCGAACAAAATCACCTGGCCGTGGGCGGAATCGTACGCCATGGCGCCGCTGTCCCGCGCTTCGGGAGGAGTTCCCGAGACGGACGCGGTGATCTGCGTCCAGTTCGAGCCGTTCCAGATCCACGTTTCGTTCAGGTCCCCGCCGGAACTGACCCCGCCAAAGAGGACGATCTGGTGGCCGTCATACGCCATCATGGCGTTGCTGCGCGGTGAAGGACTGTTGGCCGGGGTAGCCTGCGTCCAGGTGGTTCCGTTCCACAGCCATGTGTCGCTGGTTTGGTTGAGGCCGCCGAATAATACTCCCACTCCATGGGCGGCGTCGAACGCGGCGGCAGCCCCGCTGCGGGGAGGTGGGCTGTTGGTGGGCGACAGCAGCGTCCAGTTGGTGCCATTCCAGACGTCGGTTTCGTTCAACAGGCTGGCGTAAACTCCGCCGAACAGAACCGTCTGGTTGCGGACCGAATCGTAGAACGCGACTCCCCCGGAGCGGGGCGTGGGCGCGTAGGTGGGAAACAGTTGGATCCAGTCCTCGGAAGTCGTTCCCGCCGCCGCCACGGTAATGGGAATGCTCGCATGAGCGTTGGCCGTGCTTTGATCGGTAAGGATGAAATTGGGATTGAACAGGCCCGCCACCGTGGGGCTTCCGGTAATGGCGCCGGTATTGTTGTCGATCGTGAGTCCGGTAGGAAGACCGGTGGCGCTGAAATGATACGGTGGACTCCCACCAGCGGCGCCCAGTGCCGCACCGGCCGGATAGGCGAAATTCAGCGTGCCGTCGGGCAGTTGTGAAGTGGTGATGGCCAGCGTGTTGCTGACGGTGAGTTGAAACTGCGCGCTGGTGGTCGCGTTCCAGCGGTCGGTGAAGGTTATCGTCAATGTGGAGGTGCCGGCAGTGGTCGGTGTCCCCATCAGCAGCCCGGTCTGAGGTCCCAGAGTCAACCCGGCCGGCAGGGGGCTTGCCGCCGCGCTCCACTTGTAGGGCGCGGCCCCCGGTGAATCGAAGGTCGCGTTGGTCATGAACTGGAAAATGTATCCCTGATCCACTTTTCCGTTCGGCAGAGGCGACGGATTGGTAATGAGCGGTGAGGGGTTGCAGTTGATGAATAGCGGCCCGACGCTGACCGAGCCGTTGACGCTGTCAATTACGCTGAGTTCCACGTTGGCCGAGGATGCCGTACATTGGCCTACCAGCGTGTTGACATTCAGGTTGATGCCCGTCGGCAGCCCGGTCGCCTGGAACGTGTAGGGCGGGGTTCCACCGCTGGCCGAGAGAGGCACGCTATAGTTCGCCCCCTGGGTGGCATCGGGCAGGTTGCCTGGATTAAACGAGAGGGGCGCGTCGGTTTGGAGGAAGAAAGTGATGTCGGTGCTTTGCCCCTGCGAATCCTGAATGGTGACCCCGATGGGGATGTTCTGGCCCGGGGTGGCGGTACTCGTGCCGGTAATCGCTCCCGTGCCGGTATTCAGGCTGAGGCCGAAGTCGCTGAAGGCGTAAGGCGCGCCATCCGGCGTGAAGGTATAAGGTGCCAGGCCCCCGGACACCGGGATGCTGTTGGAGTACGACTGGCCGAAGAAGGCCACCGGCAGAGCTGTGCTGGGGACATCGGGGCTGGCGAAGATCCAGGTAACATCCTCGATGGTGGTGCCTAACTCCCCTCCGATGAGGACAAACTGCCCGGTTCCAGGCAGGAAGGTGGACGCCGCGCCGACGCGGACATTGGGGGTGGTGACGGGCGACAGCGGGCTCCAGTCGACGCCGTCCCACGACCACGTGTCGCTCACCTGGCCACCGGCGCCGACGCCGCCGAAGAGCAGTACCGTGCCGTGGATGGAGTCGAAAACCATGGCAAAATTGCTGCGCGGGGACGGGTTGTGGAGCGTAGTCAATTTGGTCCACGCGGTACCGTTCCAGACCCACGTGTCGCTGAGGTAGGTGGTGCCGTTGTAACCGCCGAAGAGGGTGATCTGGCCGCGCGCGGCGTCGAAAACCATGCCGGGATTCGCGCGCGCCGAGGGGGCTAAGGCCGACGGATTCAACTGACTCCAGGAGGATCCATTCCAGAGCCAGGTCTCGCCGAGATAGGAGGCGCCGAAGCCGCCGAACATTACGGTATTGTAGTTCGCGCCATCGTAAGCCATGGCTTGGTTCTCGCGCGGCGCTGGCGGGCTGGCGACCGTATGCGAAGTCCAGCTGGATCCGTCAAAGGTCCAGGTATCGCCCAGCAAGGCGGTCCCGCTGACACTGGAATTGCCGCCGAACAGCAGCGCTTCTCCGGCCACTGGATCGTACGCCATGGCGGCGCTCTGGCGCGCCGGGGGTGGGGAGTTGATAATCTCGTGGGTCCACTGGTCGCCAAGCCAGAGCCAGGTTTCGGCGGAGACGCTGGTTCCGTTGGAGCCGCCGAACAGCAGCGCCCCGAGACCCGCGCTGGAATCCTGGAAGACGGCCGAGCCGTTGGTCACCGTGGGCCCGCCATCGCTGTTGCCCACCTGCATCCAGTTCTGCGTGTAGACGAAGCCCAGCGTCCAGGTGTCGGCGAGGGAGGTGGTACCATTCAGCCCGCCGAACAGCACCATATCCGCATGCTGCTGGTCGTACACCATGTTCACGTAAGACCTGGGGGTCGGGCTGGCATACGTCGTCTCCACCACCCAGTTCGATCCATTCCAGGTCCAGGTGTCGGACTTGTCGCTGCCGCCGAACATCACCGTCAACTGCCGATCGGGGTCCCAGGCTTGCCACTGAGAGGTGCGAGGCGAGGGCGAATTGTGTGGAGATTGCTGCGCCCACCCGTTCTCGTCGAGCGTCCAGGTGTCGTCTAAAATGGCGCTTCCGGTATCGCCCGCGAATAGCACCATCACGCCGTCGACGGGATCGTACGACATGGAGGCAAACCGCCGTGGACCGGGCGGCGGCGTGGAGAAAGCAATCAAGGTCCAGTTGGTTCCGTCCCATGCCCAGGTATCGCTCTGGACAGCGCCACCCACAATCGAGCCGCCAAAGAGATAGACCCCGGGCGAGCCAATAGGGGAACCGTACGCCATGGCCGGCCCCTGCCGGCCGGCCGGGAACGCTGAGGGGTTTGCGTTAGTCCAATCGGTGCCGTTCCACACCCAGGTGTCGTGCAGATAGGCAGTGGGTGGCACGCTCGAGCTGATGCCGCCGAAGAGGACCGCCTGCCCATGAGTCGCGTCGAAGGCCATCCCCGGCCAAACCCGCGCTGGAGGGGGATGCAGCGGGTTTTGTTTCGTCCAGGTGGTCCCGTCGTATGTCCAGGTTTCGGCGAGCGGAGTATTGCTGGCGTCCTGGCCGCCAAACAGGACGGTCTGATGGTGGACCGAATCGTAGACCATCGCCGATCCGCTGCGTGCCGATGGGCTGGTGCCCGGGCTCTGCGACGTCCAGTTCTGCGCCAGTGCCGCCGGAAGCAAAAGGCACGCCAATAGCGCCTGAGCGATCCGCAGGACCACACGGTGGCTCCCAACCATCATCTTCTTATTTAGCATTTGTGTCCCAGGAGTCCCATCTAGTCTATACCGGGTCCGGCAATTTTCAGCCGAAAAAGAAAGGATCTTTCGACGTGCAGGCCCTTTCGCCCCGCGCACCCGTATCGGGAGAAATCGCGTGGCACGGGAAGCGTCACTGTGCCGTCACCGCAGGGAGCGGTGGCCGCTGAGTGGGGGCGCGC
>CAZARO010000067.1:0-11394 GCA_964487165.1 uncultured Solibacteraceae bacterium
ACGCCCGCATCCGGCGTCGCGGGCAAGCCCGGTGCGTCGTCGCGCACCGTCAGCACCAGTCGATCACCATCTCGGCGGGCGCTCACCTGCACCAGGCCCGCATCGGCCCGCCGCGCGATTCCGTGCCGCAGCGCGTTCTCCACTAGCGGCTGCAGCAGGAAGCGCGGCACCGCCGCCCGCGCCACTGCCGCGTCGATCTCGATACGGGGGCGCAGGCGGTCCGAAAAGCGAACCTGCTCGATCGCCAGATAACGCTCCAGGAATTCCAGTTCGTGCGCGAGCGACGTCTCGTGGGTCTCGCCCGTGCGCAGCACCTGCCGCAACACGTCGCTCAGCAGCTCCAGCATCCGCGATGCCGCCTCCGTGTTGCGGTCGCGCACCAGCACCGTAATCGCATTCAGGCTATTGAATAAGAAGTGCGGGTTGAGTTGCATGCGCAGAGCGCCCAGCCGCGCCTCCGCGAGTTGCGCGGCCAGCCGCGCCGATTGTGCCTCGCGCTCGCGCGCCTGGGCGAAGTAGACGAACGAGTGCTGAATCCCCACCAGCGCGAAATACACTCCCACGCCGAACGGCAGCGTGGTCGAGACCCAGCTCACGAAGCCGAGCCAAACCTGCCGTGCCGTGGCGCCCACGGCAGCCGGAAAGATTGCCAGCCGTAGCAGCGTGCCGAGCGCGGCCCACGCCACGCACATCGCCAATGCCCCCGCCACGTGCAGCCCGATATTACGCGCCCGGTGCGGCCGCTCCAGCGGGAACCTGCGGCTGGCGCGAAATACCAGCGGCGTGAGCACGGCATACAACAGCCAGTCGACGGAGTTGAACAGCACCCAGTGCCAGTCCGGCGCCTGGCCCTCCAGACGGCCCTGGACATAGGTGTTGAATCCCGAAAGCAGTGCCGGCACCAGCCACGCCGCCAGGATAAGCAACCAAAGCCGCGGCCCGGTGCGTTCCCGCGGGTGTGTCTCGATGCCGGGCATCTCGGGAGGATAACTCCGTTCCCGCGGCGCTGTCCAGCAAGCCGGCGACTTTCGCCGCCCGCTGCAAGCCGCTTGCCGCTCGCTGCACAAATAGGTGCGCCGCTTTCATTGTTTTTGCGGGCGCAGGTGTCTTCAGTCTGAATTCCCGGACGCGCAAGGATTCTGACTTCAGTATCCTTCAATAACGCGCACCATAACGCGCAGCGATCTCCGGGTGCACGACATCGAGGAAGGAACGATCGTCGTAAGAGTACGTGCGCGACCACAGCTCTCCATCTCGGCGTGGTCCTTTCGAAGTTCTGAATCCTTGTGAATCCGCGTCTATCCGTGGCCTATGGCCTTATTTTCGCCAAGAAGAATGGGCCACGGATGGACACGGATTCAAACCGATAAATATCCCGCAGCATCCACATTTGCGTAGGATCGCGCCAAGGAATGCCTCGTGGCCCTTGCAGCGGCATGGCGCCTGGCCTACCGGGTACGCTCAGATTCTTGCTGCTTTCGTTGGACATTCGGCCCTGCCTCCACTTTCGTCTCGCGCACCCGCGATCTCCGGAAGCCTAGCCTCCGGACCGGTGCTACCATATGTCGGACGGAATCGCAGTGACCCAAGAGACCCTCGATCGGTTAGACCGCCTGGGATGGATGGCCCTACCCGGCGTGATGGATGACGCGCTCCTCCTCGAGATCCGCCAGCGCGTCGAGCAGCTTTGGGATGAGGAAGGCGAGAACGCCGGCGCGGAGTTTCGCCAAGAACCGGGTGCTCGCCGGCTGGCCAACTTAGTGGACAAGGGCGAGGTCTTCGAGCGGGTTGTCGCCAATCCTCAGGTACTCGACGCCGTCCGCCACGTGTTAGGCGAAGATTTCAAGTTGAGCAGCCTGAACGCCCGCTCGACCGACCCATGGTCGCCCGAATGCCAGCCGTTGCACTGCGACGCCGGCGCCGTTGCCGACGAGTCCGGCTTCTCGGTGTGCAATACCATCTGGCTGCTGGACGATTTCACTCCCGCCAACGGAGCGACCCGCATCGTGCCGGGTTCGCAGCACCGCCGCAAGCTGCCGCAGCAGGAGCTCGCTGACCCGCAGGCGCCCCACCCTGACGAGGTCCTGGTGTTGGGCAGGGCTGGAACCGTCGTGGTGATGAACACCCACGCGTGGCACGGCGGCACGGCCAACCGCACCGGTCAGCCGCGCCGCGCGCTCCATGCCTTCTACACCCGCGCCGACAAACCGCAGCAGCAGTACCAAAAGGCGCTGCTGCGGCCGGAAACGCAGGCACGCCTGGCTCCCGAACTACGCCGCATCCTGGCTCTCGACGACCCGCGCAACGACGAACTCAGCTCGCAGACCACGCGCATGAGCGGCTTTCTCCGCTGATGTAGGCCGTGCTTCGGCTTGCCCGCGAGCGCCGCGAGCAGCACGCAGCTCAGCAGCGCCATTCCCGCCGCCGGGAGGCCATGTAAGGCAATGTATCAAACCCCCAGGGCGAAGAATGAGCCCGCGGACGGAATCCCCAGCAGGATCCGGAAAAAAGGCCCAAGATCGCTTGCTTGCGCGCGCGGCTCAGAATAATGCCGGCGTACTTTCGGCAACTTTACCGGTCCGCAGCCCGCTAGTGGCCGCCTCCGGAGAGCTTGCGGTAATACTCGGCGACCGAGTCCTTATAGCCGGCGGGCACCTTTGAGGGGTCGGTGTTGCGGATGGTGCCGCCGTGGCTTTGATCCAGCTCGCGCCGCAGTTGCAACTCCAGCGCGTCGACGCTGCTCAGAAGCTGCTGGTGCATCTGTTCGACCAGGGCGGGATTGCCGGGGAAGCGGCTGGGATCGAGATTGCGCATCTGATCGATCAGCGTCTGCAATTGCTGGCGCGCCTCGGGACTATCCTGCACCGCGCTGCGCACCTGATTGAGGAGACTCAAGCCCTGCTCGATGTCGCGCTGGGTATCGGCCGGGTTGGGACCCTGTTGCGGCGCCACGGCCTGACCGACGATGTGCGTGTTTCCGGTGTCCAGGTTGCCATACGCGGTGCCACCGCGATTGCCACCGGCCGGATTGCCCATGGGGCCGGGAGCCTGCCGTCCGCCGCCTTGCCCGCTCTGCGCGCTTTGCCCGTTCTGGCCGCCCTGACCGTTCTGCCCGGCTTGGCCGTTCTGCCCGGCCCCGGCTTGGCCGCCTTGTCCGCTCTGGCCGCGTTGCCCGCCTTGCCCGTTGCGGCTTAGTTGATTGGCCTGCGACTGTTGGCCGCCGCGTCCGCCGAGGCCTGCGAGCTGGTCACGCAGCCGCGAGAGATTGTCCATGGCGCGATTGATGGCCGTGTCCGGCGAGCTCTGCTGCGCGTTGCCCAAGGCGTGGGCGGCATCGCGGATCTGTTGGCTCAGGTTTTGCAGGTCATTGGTGAGACGCGATTCCAGAGAATCGGAGAAGTCATAGTTGCGCAGAAAATCGGAGCTTTTCTGCATGCGCGTGCCGAGATCGCTTTCGTCCATGCCATCGAGTGCGGAGCGCAATTTGCCGGATGCCGCCGGCTGGGTGGGGGCGAGCTCGCGCGCCGCGGTGCGCATTTGCTGCGTGAGGTGATCCAGATTGTCAGTGGTCTGCTGGCGATCGTTGATCATCTTGTCGATTTCCTGGGCGGAAGGGGGCGTGGGCGCGCGGCCGGCGGACTGTGCGGCGGCTTGCCGGGCGATCATGTCGCGCACGTGGTCGGCCTGTTGTTTCTGCTGGGCAGCCAGTTGTTCGGCGGTTTGCGCCATGGAGTTGAGGCGCCCGGCGGCGTCCTTCTGCTGCGTCTGGCCGAGCAGGTCGGTGGCTTCGCGCAGGCGGTCGGCGGCGCGGCGGGAATCGGCCGAACTGGCATTGCCGGAGGCGGCGCGCCGCATGTCTTCGTTGGCTTGCCGCAAGCGATCGAGCGCCTGCTGGGCGGCCTGCTGGCGGTTCTGGGCCGCCTGGTCGGCGGCCTGCTGGGAGTTGGCGGCGTTGGCGTCTTCCTGCCCGGACGATGGTCCGCCGCGGGCCGATTGCCCACCGCGCTGGCCGGACTGTCCGCCACTCTGGCCGCTTTGACCGCTCTGGCCACTTTGACCGCTCTGGCCACTCTGACCGCTCTGGCTCTGACCGCTTTGGCTGCTCTGGCCGCTTTGACCCTGCTGGCCATTCTGCGCCAGTTGTTGCTCCATCTGCCGCTGGAGCTTCTCCGCTTCACGCTGCAACATCTCCTGCTGCCATTTCTGTTCGGCAGTCTGCTGGCCGTGGCGCTGCTGCTGGGCCAGGTCGTCCTCGCGCTTAGCCAGTTCGTCGAGCTTTTTCAGAGCGTCGTCAATCTCCTGCGCCTTTTGTTCCGCCGTGCTGGTGTTCGTGCGGCTCTCGTACTGATTCTTTTCGGTGTCCAGCTCGAGATCGAAGAGCGCGGCCAGATCGCGGGCCGCGCCGCCCCCTCCACCGCCGCCACCGCCGCGCTGGCCGAAAGCCACCTGAATCTGGCGGAACGTGGCCTCAGCGCGGAGCAGGTATTGCAGAGCTTTCTGCTCGTTGGGGAGGGCATCCTTCCACTTCTCACCCTTCAATTGTTGCGCCGCCGGGGACATGGCTTGGGAGGCAGCAATCATATCCTTTTGGAACGCGTCGATGGCCTCCACTTCATCGGTCAGCTCGCGAGCCTGCAACCGGCCGGAGAGCGTCACGGCCTGATCGCGCAAAGTAGCTTGCGATTGCGACAGCAGGCGGGCGATATCGGCGGCCTGCTGCGGAGTGGAATCCTTGTCGGCCTGCTGGCGGAAGGTCTGCGATATGATCTCCTTCTCGCGCTGCGAAATCTGCGCCGATTGATTGCCTCCACCGCCGCCGCCCCCGCCTCCGCCGCCGGACTGCTGCGATTGCGAGAACTCGCGCTCGAACGGGTCGGCCTGAATGAACATCATGTCGGTGTGGGCTTCGGCGTTGGCATCCTGCGCCGTGGCGTAGACGCTGATCAGGTCGCCGGGCGCTAGCTTGAAGGCTTCGAGCGAGAGCGTGGTAGAGCCGTCGGCCTGCTTGTCGCCCTTCTTGGGAAGGAGATCGACGGTGGTGTCGGGCCCGCCGTTGACCGAATAGTGCAGGGTGACGCCCTTCAGGCCGTATTCATCGGTGGCTTTGGCCGCCACGGTCACTTCTTCGATGGGGTTGGCGTGATAGTCGCCGCGGCCGGGACGCACCAGCGAGACCTGCGGCGGCGTGGCTTTGCGCGCCTCAATGAAAAAGTCTTCGCTGACGCGCACGGGCTGCCCTTCGGCGATGCCGGCGACGTGGTACACGCCGTCCCTTTCCATCTTGAAGGTGCCGCGGTAGACGTTGTTCTGGCCGCCGGCGAGCTGGACGGGCTTGCCGTTATCGAGCAGGATCTGTCCGCCCTGCAGCGGTCGGTCGGTGGTGACATCGAGCACCGCTTCGGTGCCGATGACGGCGCGCAGATCGCCGCCGCGCTCTTCGATCTCGGGCGGCATGCCGGTCCACGCGGGGTAACGATAGGTGACGCGGATCTGCTTGACGGCGGGCAGATCGCTGACGTGAATGTTGAAGTGCTTCGACGTCATCGCGCCGGCGGTAACGTAATATTCCACGTTCTCAGGCAGGCCGGCGAATAGAAATTGATAGCCGCCGGCGAAACTGCCGGACGCCTTGGCCTGCATGGAGATTTCTTCCCACTTGGCGGAGCTTTGGAAGTGGGCATACAACTTGACGCTGGGCGATTGCAGGCCGATGGGGAGCGCGGAAACCAGCTGGTCGGCATAGCGGCGCACAGTGGCGTCGCCGGGAGTCACGCGCAGATCGTAGAGCGCGGGCTTGTCGTGGTGCGGACCGGTCCAAAGCAGCGAAGCGCCGTAGCCGAGGAAGCCGGGGCCGTCGGCGATCATCCAGACTAAGATGGCGAGGGCGCCGACGCCGGCTGCGAGCGAGCTCCACAAGCGGCGGTCGGTGACCATTTCGCGCGGCTCGGCGGACTGCGCGACGTCGAGCGTGTCGCCGGCCAGAAGCTCGATGAAGGGATCCTGCCCGTCGCGTTCGAGGAAAGTGGTGAGACGCTGCTGGAATTGCGGGAAGGCGGTTTCGGCGGTGGTGACGGCGCGGCGGCGGGTGAGGCGGCGCAGAGGCACTGCCAGTCCGGCGGCGGCAGCGACGGCGAGGATCAGGATGAGCGCGAAGCGGGCGAAGGTCACGCTTCCCTGCGAGAAGGCGTGCGCGTTGGCGATGGTAACCAGCGCGAGCGTCGCCAGCAAAGCGCTGGCGGTGAGGATTGCAATGCCGCGCAGTAAGGTGCTCCAGCGGAGACGATGTTCCAGCTGCGCAATGTATGCGTGCAGTTGTTGGCGGAAACTCACGGGATGCCCTCCAGCCGCGTGCCCAGAATACTTGCCTACAGCATACCGCACTCTTCGGGCGGGCTGGCGCTCAGTTTGGGCGAGTTGACACCCGATTGGCCGGGCCACCGATTTGGGCGAGATCCACTCGCCTTATCGCGGGCTGAAGCTTGGCTGAAGCCAGCGCCACCGGTGGGGTGGGCTTCAGCCCGCCAGTTAGGGCGCAAGTGGCCAATCCCTAGGGGCGAGCTCCACTCGGCCGCAGGATGTCATCGCGCCCCACTGCAGCCCGTGGTCTCTTCAGTGTCTAAGATGGCGGCGACTTTCCAGCCCTCGGCGGTCTTCAGGAGATTGAAGGAATCCACGCCGCAGTGAGTGAATTTGCCATCGCGCAGCAGCTCGTACTCGCCCCAGACGCTGGCGATGGCCCCGTGGATCGACACGGCTGGGGGTTTGGTGAAATGCTCCAGGAACTCACTCTTGAGCGAGACCAGGCGATTGGCCCACTGTTCCGCCGGCAGCGCGTACGGGCTGCCATCGGCGTGCACGCCGTAGAGGCGCGCATCGGCTGTCATGGAGGCCAGGATTTTGGCGGCATCGTTGGCCGCCATGCCGTCGAAGGTCTTCTGTACCGCGGCGAGCACGTCCTTCTCGTCGCGCGTTTGGGCGGCCAGCGGCAACAGGATCAAGAGACAGCCAGTGAGCAGACGCATAGAGCCCAGATGCATAGTGCGATGATACATCGGCCTCCGCCCTGTCAATTCGCGGACGGCTTTTCCGCGCGGTCGATGACCAGCACTTCGACGGTACCTTTGGCCGCTTGGAGCTTGAGGCCGAGCAGCTCCTGAAGGACGGTGAAAACGGTGGGACCGGGATCGGCGGAGGGCTCCGCGGGCAGCGGCAGGTCGGGCGCCATGAGCCCCGGCGTGGTCTGATCGGCGGTCCATTTGAGATGCGCGTCGAAGGCGGCTGTCAGTCCCGTCTTGTCGATGACGGGCCGCTGCAAAATGTTCGCCAGCGTGGCGGCGAGCTGCTGCGTGGAGATGGAGTTTCCGCTCAGCCCTCGCGGACCCCATTCCGCCATGCCGCAATAATTCGGCTTCGGCTGGCCTGGTACGGGCGGTTGGGGCGTGGCGGCGCGCGGCACGCAGCTGCCTTCCTTCGATACCGGCAGCTTGCTCCCGCCTTTGGCCACCACAAGCTCATAAACCGGGAATTCTTTCGACTCGCGATGCAGGGTCATCTGGAAGCGATCTTCGAGGAGCTTTTGGAGCATCGGCCGCATTTGATCGAATGTGGCTGCACTGTCCGTGGTGGCGTCGATGTTGAAACGATCGGAGGCGGCCCATGCGGGTCCGCCGGACACCTGAAAGTCCTTCACATTCCAGGCAGTCTGAACGAGAAATCGCAACCAGACGTTCTCCGCGTGGAACCTTCCTGGGGAGGGTGAGCCGATGCGGACGGCGCGATCGCCGCCGGTGTTGGGTTTCACTGAGACCACCTCGAATTGCGTCTGGCCAAAGGCGGCCGAAATGGCTAGAAGGGCGGTGGCGGGGTATCGAAGCATATGTGTTATTTAATTAGTACTAGGGAAATGCTACGGTACGACGCCCAGCGTGTCAAGGGCAAATTCTACTGGTCGACGATTCCACCTTCGCGTAGCAGACGATGAAGGAGCGAGGCTTTCACATGGACATCGTCGTAGAAATCGGCCCGCGTCGCCCCGGCGATGGACGGGGAATAAGAGCCGATCACCGTGATGCCGCGGGGCGCCATCTCCTGCCGGATCCAGGACTCGTTGTAGCCGCCCTGGCGGGCGTAGAAATCGAATGCCGCCGGGTGTACGGGCACCAGCATCACCACCACGCGGATGCGGCGCGACTGGAGATCGTCCAGGAAAGCCCGCAGGATTCTCAGATCGAACCAGCCGGGGTGGGACGTGGCGCGCCAATGCGAATAAGTAGGATCGAGGCGCTTCATGGCCGAAACTACGGACGCCTCCACCTGATCCGGTGTCGCGCCGGACTCCGTCAGGTCCCAGTCGGCGCTTCCGTCGGGGCGCATGCGGTACGCGCCGGGGTCGAACTCGTTGGAGATCCGCCAGACGCCAGGGTGCAGAAAGATCTGGGGGTCCCAGCGCAGTGCGTCCAGCGAAAGCGGTCCCGAGAGTAGGACCGGCGAGAAGATCTTATAATGCAGCAGGGCGCGCCGGTAATAAGTCGACAAGGCCGGCGCGACATACGATTTTCCTTCAAACGTGAGGCTGGGATTCAATTCGACGAGCACTAACTGGGGCGACTTACCGGTGTCGAGACACAATTGGAGGATGGATACGGTGTCGGCGAAGTCCCCGGCGAGCAACGCCGCATTCAAGGTGCTACGCGGCTGGAACCAATCCTGCGGGATCTGCGCCAGGCGGCTGGAACCGAGGATTACGACATCCCGGCGGCTATGCAGGCGCTCTATCCATATCGGCTTGAGGTCGCGCATGTCGGCGTGCGACACGATGGTCTTGCCGGAGACCAACGCGGTGGCCGCGCCATCCAGTATGTGCGTGAAACGGCCCTTGACCGGCGGTTGCAAACTAATCCAGTCAATCAGGATAAGCCCACCGGCGAACGGCAGGAAGCAGGCCAGCCGGAGTAAGAAGCGAGAGCCGTCGGAGTTACTCATCGGGTTTCAGAAAGCGAAATAGATAAACGGCGCGACACTCTGCGGCACCATAAGTAACGCCGCGGCAGCCCCGGCGTAGTAGATGCTCCAGCGGCACCAGAGCGGCAACGCGGCAATCCGGGGACGCAACGGGCCGGCGGCCCGCAGAAATTGGACCGCTTCCACTATCAGGATCAACAAGGAAGCTTCGAAGAAAACGAAAGGCGGCAAGCCGGTATGACGAAATGCTTCGGCCAGGGCCGCGGGGCGAAGCAGCACGCCCCAGCCGGCGAAAAGATTGGCCGCTACGAACAGGCTCTCGGTAAGATTGCGGCCGCGGAAAAAGATGAAGGCGAAGGTCATCAGGGCAAACACCAGCAGGGTCCGGACGACCTTGACGGGCGCGGCCCAGGCGGCTTTCAGAGTCCAGCCGGCGCGCGACATGGCGCGGCCGGCGAGCAGTTCGGTCACCCGGTAAGTGCCGTGCAACAGGCCGGAGACCAGGTAATTCAAGCGGGCTCCGTGCCACAGCGCATTGGCCAGAAACACTATGATGATGCTGGCGCAGATACGCGGCATCCTGGGCCGATTGCCGCACAAGGGGAAGAAGACGTAATCGCGCATCCAGTTAGAGAGGGTGATGTGCCAGCGCTTCCAGTATTCGGCCATGGAATCGGCATGAAACGGCATATTGAAGTTCCGCGTGAGGCGCAAACCCAGCACTTGAGCCGCTCCCAGCGCGATCTCGGAATAGCCGGCGAAATCGCAGAAAATCTGAAACGAAAAACAGATTGCGCCGAGAGCGGTAACCGGGCCGGGAAGCCTGCTGGGATTGGCGTAAATGGCATTGACAACGGTGGCCAGATGGTCTGCCACGACGTACTTCTGGAAGATCCCCCAGACCATCAATTGCAAGCCCGCCACGGCGTTGTCGTAGCGAAATGGATGCGGCTTGTGGAATTGCGGCAGCATGTCTCCGGGGCGTTCGATCGGGCCGGCGGCAATCTGCGGAAAAAACATGATGTATAGGGCGAACACCGGAAAGGAACGCTCGGCTGGCTGGCTGCCGCGATACACCTCGATGGCGTAAGACATGGCTTGGAAGGTATGAAACGAGAGTCCAATAGGAATTACGCCCAGCGACTTACCGAGTATCTCCGGACTATATTTGAAGGCCGCCATAAGGCCGAGGTCCATCGCCAGGGCGGCTAACAGCCAGAACTTGCGAACCAGCGGGGATTGGGCGCGCTCGATGAGATGCCCGGTCACATAGCCGGCCACGATGAGACCGCTCAAGACATATATGTTCTGCGCCGCGAACGAGAGATAGAAGAGGAGGCTGGCGGCCAGTAATACCGGTACGCGCCTGGCGAAGGGAGCCAGGTAGTAGAGCGACACGACTATGACGAAGAAGAGGGCGAACTCGACGGAATGAAAGCTCATCGGGGTGAGACGGACGCGGCCGCGTTGCGCGCCGCGTAAGTCTCAAAAGGCGCCGGGGCGGCCGCGCGGGCGAGCGAGCGGTAGTCCACCTTGCCGTTGGCGAGGCGCGGAATGGCGTCAATCTCGCGGATTTCGAAGCCGGAAGGATGAAGCTTCAGCCTGGCGGCGAGCTGGTTCACGGCATCGGCGAATAGGGCGCCGGGGTGTTCGGCATAGATCACCAGGCGATCCTGCTTGTTGACCGCGGCCACGGTCGCGGCGTGCGAAAGGAGTTCCTCCACTTCGTCGAGACTCACGCGCCATCCGTAGAGTTTGACGAATCGCGACTTACGTCCGGTGATGTAGAAGAGGCCGCCCGAGTCGCGGTAACCCAAGTCGCCGGTGACGACTACTCCGCCGAGCTCGTCGCCCTTGCCCAAGTCCTCGGCGCAAGCAGCGTAGCCCAGCATCACATTCGGCCCCTCGTAAACCAGTTCGCCTTCCTCCCCGACGGCGCACTCGCGGCCTTCGCTTTCCACGCGCAGCCGGCCGCCGGGAAGAGCGAAGCCCACTGAGCCGCGAGCCTCGGGCAGCAGCTCCGGCGGCAAGCCGGAAATGCGCGCGGTAGCTTCCGCCTGCCCATACATAAGGTGCAGTTCGCCGCCGCGCTCCTGCGCCAGCGAATGAAACTTGACGGCCAGATGGCCGGGGAGGCGGCCGCCGATCTGCACGAACTTCTTCAGCAAAGGTACGTTAAGCGAATCCAGATCCAGGCGTTCGAGCGTTTGATAAAAGAAGGGCGTGCCGCCGATCGCGTTGCACTCCGTCTGGCGGACGGCATCCCAAAACTCGCGCGAGACCACCCGCGCGCGCGTCAGCGCGAAACTGCCGCCGGCCAGCAGCATGGTGTGGATCACGGACTGCCCGTACCCGTTGAAGATGGGAGCAGTGATCATGGTGCGGTCGCGGGAGGTGTTGCGCAGGGCTTGGTTGATCTGCCCGGCATTGCTT
>CAZARO010000068.1:0-11370 GCA_964487165.1 uncultured Solibacteraceae bacterium
AGTCGAAGTTGGAACAGATGGCGCGGGACACCGGACGCCGCAGCGACGAACTGGTGGAAGATGTGGTGACGGAGTTTCTAGACGGTCTCGACTTGACACGAGAAACACTCGACACGCGCTACGACGATCTCGAAAGCGGCAGGGTTAAACTCATCCCGGGCGATGAGGTCTTCGCGCGGCTCCGGGCGAAAAGCGCGGCCCGCAGAGCCGGGGGGCAATGAAAGAGTACGGACTCACCCGGAAGCCGAAGCTGACCGAAGACCCGGCGAGGGAAGTCGCCACCAGTCTGAAGGCAGGCCAATTGGCCGATTGAGGTATACTCAGTAATGACAAAGCGGGTTGCCGATGTACATTTTGACTGAGTACCTTGACCGAGCGATGGCTCAGGCGGTGTATGACAAGCTCGGTGACGGCACTTATAGCGGGCGAATCCCACCGTGTCCCGGTGTGATCGCATTTGCCCCCTCCCTGCGCGGGTGTTCCGAGGACCTCCGTTCCACACTGGAGCATTGGGTGCTTCTGGGGATGAAACTGATGCACCCATTGCCCGTGATTGCCGGCATCGATCGCAACCGGGAGCCGGTGCATGAGCCGGTGGACGCCCTGTAAGCGCCGCGATTTCATTCGTCGGCTGCGGGCGCTCGGCTTCGACGGTCCCCTCGCGGGAACCAGGCACTCCTTCATGATCTATCTCACCCATCGGCTGGCAATCCCATCGAACGCCGAATATTCCGTCGACAAAGTAAGAATGATGGTGACGGAAGTGGAAGCTATCCTAGGCCGCCCGCTTACCGCTGCCGAGTGGAACGATCTGTAAGTCCCGCCCTCATTCCGTAATCACTCGGATGCCCGTAGGCGCGCGCACGTAATCGAATACCCGGCGTCCGTCGCTCATATGCCACTTGACGTCGATCGTCCCGCGGGGATGCGGCCATACTCCCTCCGCCTCCGTGATGCCGCTGGCCTGCACCGCGATCCGCACCACATCGAGGTTCGGCGCCTCCGGAAACTCAATCCCCAGCACTTGCTTCGACAAATAGTACGCCGGACTCGCCGACCAGGCATGGCACAAGCTCTGTTCCATGTTGAAAAACTCGGGCGTCGTTTTGGCGCCGTGGGCCAGAAAGTAGCCCCACCCCTGCCGCATCAGGCTCTCAGCCGTTTCCACCAGGCCGGCTTTGTAGAGCCCTTCCAATATATAGAAGCTGAAATGCGAGGAAACGCGGCATCCGCCCGAGGGGTCGTATCCGTTCACGAACGGGGAGCGCAATTCCGCCGCGACATGCGCCCGGATTCCTTTGAGTTGTTCCGGCGAAGCGATGCCGGCGCGAACGGCGAATAAATTGGAATGCACGGAGTAAGTGGCGCCCTGCAAATTATCCCGAAAGCAGCGCTTCTGCGGATCCCAAAAAGCCTTGGAAATACTCGCCGAGATCGTCGCGATCCGCCGCTCCAGTTCGCCGGCGTCCGCGCCTTTTCCAATGGCGCGCGCCAGGCGCATCGCGCTCTGCATCGCCAGAAGATAGGTAAGGCTGAAGAAGCAGCTCACGCCCGAATGGTCGCCGAGCGTCTTGGGAGTTTCGGAATCGCCTCCAAAGCCGCCGAGCTCCGCCAGATTTTCGAGTAACAGGTCGGCCCGCCTGTCGGACCACTTATGGAAGTATAGTAGGTTGCCGCGAATCGCCGCCCAGTCCGCCTCGATGCGCGCGCCGTCTCCAGTAGCATCGTAGTAACTGCGATAACCCTCCACCATATTAAGTGCGAAATCGTTATAGGTGTAAGTGCCGGTATTGGGATAGACGATGCGGAACCGGCCGGTGGCATCGCACGATTGCCCGAATAATTCCAGGCATCGCCGCATCAGGGCATGATAGCCAAAGGTCGCCAGGTTGACGTGGTATTGAATGATGGTATCGCGGCCGTACATGCCCCGCTCGCGGCCGGCGCAGTCGATGAACGCGTCCTCCATGTTGGTCGCCTGGGTTCGCTCGCACAGGCTCCAGACCTCCGTCAGGCAGGGGTCGGAACAGCGGAACCGTCCCCTGCGCTGAGCCGGGAAATTCGCCGCGTGCAGATGGAACCGTTCCAGTGTCACGTCCTGCCGCGGATTCCGCACCGTCAGCAGACAATAGCGGGCGCCGCGGGGAGCCGCGGCCATCCAGTCGATGGCGTCCAGCGTGCACCGCGCGCGGTCGCCCACTGGATACCAGCTGAACTGCTGGACGTGCTCGCGGTCGGGCGAAAGCCGCTCCGTATATATAAGGTCCAGGGTGGCGCCGCGAACGCCGCGCAGGCGGACCTGCGGCAGCGCCAGGTGCATCCACTCGAGATCCATCTGAATGGCGAACCCGTAGGGGTAATCCGCCAGCGGGAACGTGTGGCCGTCGAGCGGCCCGGGGAGCTTGCCGTCGACGGCCCCGGGCGCGAGCGATTCGCGCGAGTCGCCGTACTGGTCCCAACTGGTCTCGCGGCACGGGCTTTGCGCTCTATCGCCGCGTTTCACATAAGTCCAGCCGTCCACGCTCTGCAGATCTTCCTCGGCGGCATACGGCTGCGGCTTGGCCTTGAGGTACCGGTCGTGGTCCTCGGCCTTGAGGATGGGCGAGTGCCGGAAGGTGTACGGCGAGCCCGGATCTTTGTCGGTGGAAAACACCAGGCCGCCATCGCGCGGCAGCGCGAAGTACTCGTCGAGCACGTCGAAATAGGCGTCCACGCTGCCGAACAGATAATTCCAGCCCTGATTCAGCGTCCAGCGTTCGGTGACGCGCATGGGGCGGTCGATGGAATCGGTTCCCTTCGCTACCGCGGTCCCGTTCAGCCAGTGGCGGCCGTGAAATACCCCTACGGAGATGGTCTGCTGGCGCGGCGAATAGAGCCACGTGCTGAAAGCTACGAAATTACTGAACTGGCTGGCGTCGTCCGCAAAATGGTGCGGCACCGGCACCGAGAAAGAGTGCCACTCCTCGGTCCGTTCGATGGGCAGCACCAGCGCGCTCTTGATGGCCGCGGGTCCCATGGGTCCGGCGGACAGAAACGGAATACTGCGCGGTAGCAGGTCGCCCCAGGAGTCCTGTTTCTCCAGTTCCACGGAAGGGCTCCAGGCGGAATCGTCGAAGTCCGTGCCCTTCCAGCCTTCCTCGGCGGCGCTTTGCTCGAAGAGATCGGCGGCCGGCAGGGCGAAGCTCAGCGCCGGCGCGTAGCGGGCGCGCGACCGCGACTTCGTGGTGCGCCAGGTGCCCGCGCGCGTGGTGAGGTCCTCGCCGCCGCCTTTGTGCTTCACCGCGCCCCAAGCCACGAATCCGCCGCGCACCGGCATCGCTTTGAACGTCTTCATCCCCCAGAAATTCACTTCGATGGCGATGACGTTCCGGCCGGGACGCAGAAGCGTGGCGATCTCGTGCGTGTCGTAGAGCGGAAATCGCGGATCGCAGCGCACCGGTCCGAATTCCACGAATCGGCCGTTCACGAACAGCTGGTAGGAGGTGTCGGCAAAGACGTGCAGCGACGCCGATTCCGCGTGCCCGGAGACCGTGAAGACCTTGCGGAACAGCGCGAAGGTGTTGCGGCCCTCCCCGTGGGCGTCGTACCAGATGAATCGCGCGCCCGACGGCCTCTCGGGCGCATCGGCCGCGGCTATGCCCGCTACGGCGGCGCCCACGCCCGTTTCCACAAATGTTCTTCTCGTCATGCTCATTGCCGGAAGCCCGAATATCAGGCTGCTGCTTCGCTTGGTGGCGCTCGCGCTCGCCCGTAACAGGCGGGAACAACCCCCATTCCTCAGTATCCTTATGTTTACCCGGCTTCTTTCTTCACGCCGGCTATCAAGTTAATTCCCTACCCCGCCGATAAGTCATATGTGTCTGAACAAGAGGTATTGCGGGAATTTCTTCTGGAAAGCACCGAGAACCTGAATCGCCTGGATTCGGAGATCATCGAACTGGAACAGCGGCCGGCCGACAAGGAGTTGCTGGCCAGCGTTTTCCGTACGATCCACACTATTAAGGGAACTTGTGGATTCCTGGGCTTCCCGCTACTCGAACGGATCGCCCATCAGGCGGAAAGCCTTCTCAGCCTGCTACGTTCTGGGGAAAAACGGCTCTCCGGCCCGCTGGTCGCGGTGATTCTGGAGTGCGTGGATGCCATTCGCAAGATTTTGGCGAATCTGGAGGCTACGGAGAAGGAAGGCCCGGATGAATACGGCGTCCTCGTCAAGCGCTTGGCAGCGGCCATCGCCACGGGCGAACTCGAAGACCCTGAGCCCCCCGCCGCACCCGCGGAGGCAGCGCCGGCGGAAACCGAAAAAAGCTCGGCCGTTTCGGAATCGGCCATCCGCGTGGATGTCTTCCTGCTCGACAAGTTGATGAACCTTGTCGGAGAACTCGTCCTGGCGCGCAACCAGGTACTGCAGTTCACTACCCTGAAGGAAGACGGCGTGCTCAACGCCACGGCACAGCGTCTCAACCTCATCACTACCGAGCTGCAGGAAAACGTCATGAAGACGCGCATGCAGCCCATCGGGGTGGTCTGGAACAAGCTGCCGCGCCTGGTGCGCGACACCGCGCACGCCTGCGGCAAGCTGGTGCGGCTCGATCTGGACGGCTCCGGCACTGAATTGGACAAGACCATCATTGAGGCCATCAAGGATCCGCTCACCCACCTCGTGCGGAATTCCTGCGATCACGGCATCGAGTGTTCCGAGGAACGCGTGCGCGCCGGCAAGCCGCCGCACGGCGTCGTATCCCTGAAGGCCTATCACGAGGGCGGCCAGGTCAATATCGAGGTCGCTGACGACGGCGCCGGCGTGGACGTGGCGGGAGTGAAGGTCAAAGCGATCGAAAAAGGCTTGATCCGCCCCGAACAGGCTGAGCGCATGAGCGAGCACGAAGCGCTGCACCTGCTATTCCTGCCCGGGTTTTCCACCGCCCGCGCGATCACCAACGTTTCCGGCCGCGGAGTGGGGCTGGACGTGGTTCGCTGCAATGTGGAACGCATCGGCGGCGTGGTGGACATCACCAGCGGCAGAGGCAAAGGAACGGTCGTCCGGCTGAAAATCCCCCTGACCCTGGCCATTATTCCGGGCCTGGTGGTGGTCGCCGGCGGGGAACGCTTCCTGATTCCGCAGGCCAGCCTGCTCGAACTGATCCGCATCGAGGGCGACTCCGCGGGCAAAATCGAACGTGTGCACGGTACCCCGGTGTATCGCCGCCGCGGCCGGCTGTTGCCGGTGGCATTTCTGAACGACGTTCTGGCTCTCAAGTGCGCGGCGCAGGACGATGTCGTGAATATCGTGGTCTTGCAGGCGGAAGATCGCCAGTTCGGCCTGGTGGTGGATGGCATTAGGGATACCCAGGAAATCGTCGTCAAGCCGCTGGGAAAACAGCTCAAAGGGCTGACGGTCTATTCCGGCGCCACCATCATGGGGGATGGCCGCGTGGCCTTGATCCTGGACGTGCTGGGTATCGGCCAGCGCTCGGGAGTGCTGACCCATAGCGAGACGCAAGCTCACAGCGAAACGCAGGCTGCGGTCGCGGCCGTCTCCGAAACTCAGCGCATCCTTCTCTTCCGCGCCGGGTCCTTCGCCCGTCTGGCTGTACCTCTGTCGCTGGTGGCACGGCTGGAAGAGTTCCCGCAAGCCACCGTGGAGCGCGCCGGCGGACGTCACGTAGTGCAATATCGCGGGGGAATTCTGATCATGGTTTCGCTGGCCTCGGTGCTCGAACCCGAGTCGGCAGTCGATACCGCCATCACTCACGATCCCATTCAGGCCATCGTCTTCGCCGACGGAAAACGCAGCCTGGGAATCATGGTCGATCAGATTGTCGACATTGTGGACGAATCGGTGAGTATCCGCCAGGCCAGCAAGAGGCTCGGCCTGTTGGGATCCGCGGTCGTGGGCAAACAGGTTACCGATTTTCTGGATGTGAGAGCAGTGGTTCAGGCGGCCGCGCCGGAATGGCTGGAAGGCCAGGCAGTGGGCCGCAACTTCGTCGTCTTGCTGGCCGAACCGTCGCCATTCCTGCGCGGAATCGTACGCGGTGAACTCGAAATGGCCGGCCATCGCGTCGTGGAAGCCGTCTCCGCGGAAGAGGCACTAAGCCGCATGGAAAGCCGCAGCGTCGGCGTGGTTCTGGCCGGCGCGGACCTCCCGCCTGGCGGGTGCGGCGGTTTGCAGGAGGCCATGCGGCAACACGCAAGACTGGCCGAAATCCCCGTGGTAGCGCTGGCCGCTTCGGCGCGCGACCGGGAATCGATGCTCGCGTCGATCGAGCAGTTGTCGGCGGCGGTGACGGCGGCAGGAATCGAGCCGGCCACACCGGTTCCCGCCGTTTCCCTGGAGAGTCAGGCATGAGCGGCGCACAGAGTAGCACGCAATACGCCACCTTCGTGGTGGAAGACCTGTTTTTTGGAATCGATGTCCTGCGCGTGCAGGAAGTGCTGCGTTACCAGGAGATGACCCGCATTCCCTTGGCGCCCATGGTGGCCGAAGGGCTCATCAACCTGCGCGGCCAGATTGTCACCGCTCTGGATATGCGGCGCCGTCTGGGGCTGGCACCCCGGGAACCCGGCCGTTTGCCCATGAATCTGGTGGTGCGTACGGAAGAAGGGCCGGTGAGCCTGCTGGTGGATGAAATCGGAGATGTGTTGGAGTTGGACCCGGCGGATTTCGAATCCGCGCCCGATAATTTGACGCCGGAGGCACGCCAACTGGTCCGCGGAGTGTACAAATTGAAAGGCCGCCTCTTGCTGGTCCTAGACCCCGATCAGACCTTGGAAGTGAACGAATTCTTGGAGACCCGTACTGCGGGTTAGAAGTAAAAGGAGCATGCGATTAGTATGGCAAGCATTATGAAAGACAACCCGCGGTCCAGGCCGAATGGCTCGGCCGCGCTTCTCGAACGGCGCACCGGCCCGGCGCGGAAAGCGCCGTCGGCCAGCCCGGTAGCGCGTCTGCTTCAGGACCTGCAGGAAATGGCGCAAAAGTGCCAACACGGAGAAATCGACTCGCGCGTTGCCGTCGAGAGCTTCTCCGGCAACGAACACGAAATCGCTGTAACGGTCAACCAACTGGTGGATTACTTTGCTACCACTCGCAAGCGCGTGATGGGCTTTGTGGAGCGGCTGGCCGATGGCGACCTGGAAGCGCCCCTGGAGAAATTCGAGGGACAAACGAGCCTTATCAATAATTCCGTCGAACGGCTGCGCACTAACCTGCGCACGCTTCTCGCGGAAATCAGCCGCATGTCGGAAGAGCACCAGAAGGGCGATATCGACGTCATGATTTCGGCCGACCGCTTCGCCGGCAGCTTTCGTGCAATGGCAGCGGGCGTCAACGACATGGTGGCCGGCCATGTCGCCGTCAAGAAAAAGGCCATGGCTTGCGTGGACGACTTTGCCAAGGGCAATTTCGAGGCCACGCTCGAGCGTTTCCCCGGCAAGAAAGCCTTCATCAACGACACCATCGAACAGCTGCGCGGGAGCATGAAGTCGTTCATCGCCGAAATGTATCGGATGTCCGATGAGCACACTAAAGGCGACATCGATGTCGCCATGCCCTGCGAAGAGTTCACCGGCGCCTTCCGCGTCATGGCCAAAGGTGTCAACGACATGGTCGGCGGCCACATCGCCGTCAAGCGAAAGGCTATGGCATGCATCGGTGAGTTTGCCAAGGGCAATTTCGACGCGCCGTTGGAGCGTTTCCCTGGCAAGAAAGCCTTCATCAACGACACCATCGAACAATTGCGCGAACACCTCCGCGCCTTCATCGTCGAAATGACCCGTATGTCGGACGAGCACAACAAGGGCGATATCGACGTCCAGATTCCCACCGACAAATTCGCCGGGGATTTCCGTACCATGGCTCAAGGCGTCAACGGCATGGTGGCCGGACACATCGCCGTGAAGAAAAAATCCATGGCGTGCATAGCCGAGTTCGGGCGGGGCAACTTCGACGCGCCGCTGGAGCGGTTCCCGGGCAAAAAAGCCTTCATCAACGACACCATCGAACAGGTCCGGATACACCTCAAGAACCTCATCGCCGATACCGACCTGCTGATCAGTTCCGCGGCCGACGGCAAGCTCGATTTCCGCGCCGATGCCTCGCGGCACATGGGCGATTTCGGCAAAATCGTGCAGGGAATCAATCGCACCCTGGATGCCGTCATCGAACCGGTGACGGAAGCCTCGGTGATCCTGTCGAAAATCGCATCCGGAGACCTCTCCGCCCGCGTACAGGGTCAGTACAAGGGCGATCATGCGCGCATCAAGGACGATCTCAACAAGATGGCCGCCAACCTGCAAGAGAACTTCCGCACCATCGGCCAGAACGCTCAGGCGCTAGCCTCATCGTCGGAGGAACTCACCGCGGTGAGTCATCAAATGGCCGGCAACGCCGAAGAAACCGCTACGCAAGCCAATGTGGTCTCGGCAGCCAGCGAACAGGTTTCCCGCAACGTGGCCACCGTGGCCTCCGGCGGGGAACAAATGCAGAGTTCCATCCGTGAAATCGCCAAGAACGCCAACGAAGCCGCCCGCGTGGCCAAGAACGCCGTCCATTCCGCCAATGTCACCAACGTTACCGTCGGCAAACTGGGCGAATCGAGCACCGAAATCGGCAACGTCATCAAGGTGATCACATCCATCGCGCAGCAGACCAATCTGCTGGCGCTCAATGCCACCATCGAAGCGGCGCGCGCCGGAGAAGCCGGCAAGGGCTTCGCGGTAGTGGCCAACGAAGTGAAGGAACTGGCCAAACAGACCGCCAAGGCCACCGAAGAGATCAGCCAGAAAATTGAGGCCATCCAGGGCGACACCAAGGCCGCCGTGGGAGCCATCGGAGAAATCACCGGGGTGATCAACCAGATCAACGATATTTCCAACGCCATCGCTTCCGCGGTGGAGGAACAGACGGTCACCACCAATGAAATCAACCGCAGCATGGCGGAGGCCGCCAAGGGCGTCGGCGATATCAGCAAGAACATCACCGGCGTGGCCGTAGCGGCCAAAGACACCACGCAAGGCGCCAACAACACGCAAAAAGCCGCGCAGGAACTGACCCAGATGGCCACGCGGCTGCAGTCGGTAGTTTCGCGTTTCACCTTCTAATACGGCAGTGGCAGGCGGCTCCGCCCCGCGGTTCCGCCTGCCGCAGAAAAAGGATTGGTTCCATGCCCACTGCAATCGTGGTAGACGACTCCCGCGCCATCCGCATGATTCTATCCCGCACGCTGCGGGAACTCGGGTTTCAGGTGCGCGAGGCCGGAAACGGCATCGACGCCCTCGCCGCCCTGGGTGACGGCCCGCCGGCCGACCTGGTAATGGCGGACTGGAACATGCCGGTCATGGACGGCCTGGAATTGCTGCGCAAAATCCGCGCCAGCCCGGCGTTTGCCACGGTGCCGGTGGTGATGGTGACCACGGAAGCCGAGATCGATCAGATGACCACGGCGCTCCAGGCCGGCGCCACCGAATACATCATGAAGCCCTTCACCAAAGAAATCCTGGCGGACAAATTGCGCCTGGCCGGTCTGGTGGAGTAAGGCTCATGCGCATCCGTACCGCCCGCATACTGCAGCCGGGCCAGAGAATCCGCGTGATGGTGGTGGATGACTCGGTGGTGATCCGCAGACTGGTCTGTCACGCTCTGGAAGAAGACCGGGGGCTCGAAGTGGTGGCGGTGGCCTCTAACGGCCGCGCCGCGCTGGACCGCATCCCCCAGACGAATCCCGACGTGATCACCCTCGACATCGAGATGCCCGAGATGGACGGCCTCGAAATGTTGCGGGAACTGCGCCGCCAGAATCGCGCCATCCCGGTGGTCATGTTCAGCACCATGACCGAGCGCGGCGCTGCGGCGACTTTCGAAGCCTTATCTCTGGGCGCCGACGACTATGTTACCAAGGCCTCCAACGCCGGGTCGCTGGACGTCTCGATGGCCAACCTGCGCCAGCAGTTGATCCCCAAAATCCGGCAGTTCTTCGAACTGACGCAGACCGAACCGGCGTCCCATCCGGGATCCCAACCGGCGTTCCAAAACGCGCCGAATCGCACCACTGCGCCGGCTGCCACGCACATCGGGCGGCGCGCCGTCGGCATCGGTGTATCCACCGGCGGACCGGCGGCGCTGGCGAAGCTGGTCCCGCAGTTTCCCGACCGGTTCCAGCTGCCGATCTTCATCGTGCAACATATGCCGCCGTTGTTTACCCGCCTGCTGGCGGAGCGGCTGGACACCTTGACTCCGCTGGCCGTGCGCGAAGCCGTCGCGGGCGAAACTCCCGAGGCCGGCCACATCTACGTCGCGCCGGGCGACCAGCATATGCGCGTGGTAAACTCCGCGTCCGGCCCACAGATTTCGCTCGATCAGACTCCGCCGCTCAACTCCTGCCGGCCCGCGGTCGACGCCCTCTTCGGTTCACTGGCGGATGTTTATGGCCCCGCTGTAGTGGCCGCCGTGCTCACCGGTATGGGGCACGATGGCATGAGCGGCGCCGAGCGGCTGGCTGCCCGCGGGGCCTTCATCTTGGCCCAGGATGAGGCTACCAGCGTAGTTTGGGGAATGCCGGGAGCGGTAGTCAACGCCGGCGTGGCCAACGAAATACTGCCTCTCGATCTCGTCGTTCCGGCCATACTGCGGGAGGTCGACAGCCTATGACTTCGCCCCAGGACGACCCTATCCGCTATCTGCAGCAGCACGTCTACGCCGGTTCCGGAATCGTGCTGGATGCCGAAAAACAGTACCTCATGGAAGCCCGCCTGGCGCCGATTCTGCGGGAGCGCGGATTGGCTTCGCTCCACGAGTTGTGCGAAGTCCTGCGCTCCAACCTGCACTCGCCCCTGCACGCCCAGGTGGTGGACTCCATGACCACCAATGAAACCTATTTCTTCCGCGAGCCGGCCCACTACGATGCGCTGCGCCAGACCATCCTGCCGGAATTGATGGAGCTGCGTTCCGCCACGCGCAAACTCACCTGCTGGTCGGCGGCGGCATCCACCGGACAGGAATCCTACAGCCTGGCCATGATGCTGCTCGAAATGGGGCTGGGGGGCTGGAACATCGAGATTCTCGCTACGGACCTCTCGCCGCGAGTGCTCAAACAGGCGGAATCGGGCCGGTACTCGCAACTGGAAGTGAACCGGGGTCTGCCAGTGACGCTCCTGTTGAAATATTTTCGGCGGGTGGGGCTGGAATGGGAGCTGAAAGAGGAGGTGCGGCGAATGGTCCGCTTCCGCCCCTTCGACCTACGCTCGGGAATGCACTCGCTCGGCCCTTTCGACATGGTCTTCTGCCGCAACGTCCTGATTTATTTCGACCTGCCCACCAAGAAGCGCATCCTGGAAGAAATCCACGGAAGCCTTTACCGGGGAGGCTACCTG
>CAZARO010000069.1:0-11310 GCA_964487165.1 uncultured Solibacteraceae bacterium
AGCATTTCGAAATCGTCCGAGGCCTTCACTAACTCCTCGAAGTATTTCGCGCAGGCGATATTATCTTCGATCGCCCGGCCCAATCGCTCCGTGCCGGCGAACTTAATCAGCATCCACAGATCGAGCGCGCGGAACGGGCGAGTCAGCTCGGGGCCGTAATCCCAGAAAGCAAACGCCTCGTCGTCCTGGAGTCCGATGGTACGGGTGTAATCGGCGCCGTGGGCGAAAGCGGCGCGGGCGGTTGCGGGATCCTTGTATAAGACACAGCCGCAGCCGACGGGAAGATAGAGCCACTTATGCGGATCGAGCGCGATGGAATCGGCCTGCTCGATGCCGGCGAATAAGTGGCGCGCCGACGAGGCGAGCGCGGCGAACCCGCCGTAAGCTGCGTCGACGTGCAACCAGAGATGGTGGCGGCGGGCGAAATCGGCGATGGCAGCCAAGGGGTCGAATGCGCCCGTGGCCGTGGTTCCCGCATTGGCCACCACGCAGAATGGCAGGTGGCCGGCGGCGCGGTCGGCCGCGATCAGGCGTTCGAGATCGGCCAGATCGATGCGCTGGCGGTCGTCGGTCCTGACCTGGCGCACGTTGGCTTCCCCGAGTCCCAGCATGCCGGCCGCCTTGGCGACGGAGTAATGCGATTCCTCGGAGACATAGACGCACATGCGCCGGCCAACCGCGGCCACGCCGTCGCGGACTACGTCGGCTCCCGCCTTGGCGCTGCGTGCCGCCGCCAGCCCCGCGAAGTTGGCCATCGATCCGCCGCTCAGGAGCAGGCCGCCGGCCGTCGCGGGGTAGCCCAGCATTTGCTTGAGCCAGTCGATGGTCAGCCGTTCGAGCTCGGTGGCCGAAGGCGCCGACCGCCAGGCGGTGACGTTGATGTTCATGGCCGCGGCCAGCATGCTGCCAATGGCTGTAACCGCCGTTCCGGGAGACGCCACGTAGCCGAACATGCGGGGATGGGCGCTGTGCCGGTTGTAGTGGCTGATGACGCCGCGCACCGTCTCGAGGAGCGCGCCGAAGTCCTCGCCGGCGAGCGGCAGCGGCTCGTCGATCCGCTCGCGGATGGCGCGCGAGGTGGTCGGGACCACAACTGGCCGGGTCTCGAGGCCTTCGAAGTAGTCCGCCAGCAAGTCCACCGCGGCGCCGGCGAGGGCGCGGAATTCCGGGGAAGGTAGAGCGAGTTTATTGGGCATGAAGTCGCGATTTCCTATACACGTTTTGGGGGCCGTCTCAGTTCTATCTTATGAAAGGATTCGACCCTGGCGTTCCTCACCATGGCACAAGCGGTGGACGGCCCGGACGCCCGCGCGCGCTCGGGCGACCTGGCGGCGTTTGAGGCTGTGATGCGGCAGTACGAGCGCCTGGTGCTGGTGACGGCTCTGCGCCTGCTCGGCAACCTGGAGGACGCCAAAGATGCCTCGCAGGAGGTCTTCCTGCGGCTCTATCGGAACCTGGCGAAGGTGGAAACGGCGAGCAACTACCAGGCGTGGCTGTACCGCGTGACGGTCAACGTCTGCTACGACATGGGGCGGAAACGGAGACCCTCGGTCGCCATGGAGGACGTGCCGGACCCGGTTGCCGCGGGGGACGATCCGCAGCAGTGCCTGACCGGGGCGGAACGGCAGCGCGTGCTCCAAATGAGCCTGCGGATGCTGTCCGCGAAGGAGCGTGCGGCAGTGGTATTGCGCGATCTGGAGGGGTTGTCGACCGGGGAGGTGGCGCGGGCTTTGGGGTCGAGCGAAGCCACCGTGCGGTCGCAGATTTCGAACGCGCGCGTGAAGATGCGCGATTTCGTGGAGCGCTATTTCCGGAGGCGGATATGAATTGCGGCGATTGGCAGGAGCGGATTGCGCTCTACGCGGGCGGCGATCTGGAGCCGTCGGAGGCACAGGCGGTGGAGCGTCACGTGGCGGAATGCGCCGGCTGCCAGATGCTGTTGAGCGGTCTGCGCCAGAGTTTGGAGTTGCTGCGGGAGGCGCATGGCGAGCCGGTGGAGGAGGCGCACTTCGCGGCAGTGCGGGCGCGCGTGCTGGCGGAACTGGAACGTGGCCGAACCCGCACGTGGCGCTTCGCGTGGGTGTACGCGATGGCGGCAGCGGCTGTGGTGCTGCTGGCGGTGGCGATGACGCCGCGGACGGAACAGCGTCTGGCCCTGCCCGTGCCGCATGCGCCCACGGCGCCTGCTATCGCAAAGGTGGGCGTGAAGGCGCCGCTACCCCGTCGCCAGGTGACGGATCCTTCCGAAACCGTACTGATGAAGATTGAGACCGACAACCCGGATGTGGTGATTTACTGGATTGCGGAAACCAAAGGAGAGACGAGATGAAACGGATTTTATTGGCCCTGGCATTGATGGCGGCGCCCGTTCTGGCGCAAACCGGATCGGATCCGAACGAGCAAATTCAGAAACTGGTAACGCTGAAGTATGCCGATCCGCGATCCATCCGGAATCTGCTGACGAGCTTTGGCGTGGATGTCCGTATCGATGAGCAGATGAAGGTGGTTGCCCTGAGCGGTCATCGCGCCAACGTCACCACTGCCGAGGAGGCCATCAAGCAACTGGATATTCCCGGAGCGGCGCAGAAGGATGTCGATCTCACGGTCTATTTCGTGGTGGGCAGTGACGACTCCAACACGGTCGGCAGCGCCATCCCTTCGGACCTGCAAAGCACGGTCGCCACACTGAAGAGCACATTTCCTTATAAGGCCTACGCGATGTTGGATGTGCTCTCGCTGCGCACCCGCGCCGGCGTACCGGCGAGCACGACCGGCCAGTTGAGCCGCGGACGGCTGACTTCGTTCAGTGTGAACTCGGCCGCCCTGGAAGGCGACGGGACCATGATTCAGTTGAATAACCTGCACGCCGGCCTGCGGATTCCCATCAACGACAAGGACGGCAAAACTACCTACATGGATACCGGGCTTCGCACCGACGTGGTGGATGTGAAAGAGGGCCAGAAACTGGTGGTGGGGCGCAGCAGCCTGAACGGCCCGGACACCGCGCTGTTCCTGGTCTTAATCGCCAAGGTAGCGCAGTGAGGGCGGCGGTCTTACTCGTCATCGGAGTGGCGGCGGGGGCGCAGCAGCCTTCGCCGGCGTTCGACGTGGCGACCATCAAGCAGAATCGCTCCGCTACCAATGGCGGCAACGGGCGCATGAGACCGGGCGGTGCCATTTCGATGACCAATGCTACGGTCCGCCAGTTGATTGAGTTGGCCTACGAGCTGCAGGATTATCAGCTCTCCGGCGGCCCTGGTTGGATCGCGACGACCTGCTATGACCTGGAGGCCAAACCCGCCAGCGCGGTTGACGCGAAGACAGCCCGCTTGATGCTGCAAAATCTATTGGCCGAGCGATTGAGCCTGAAGGTGCATCACGAAGACGCCACGATCAACGGATTCCATCTGGCGGTCGACAAGGGCGGCAGCAAACTCAAGGCCTCGGACGCCCCTGGGATCGGGTTCCGGATTATGTTCTCGGACACGTACAGGATTCAAGGCTCCGGCGACATGGGGAAGCTCGTGTCGGCGCTGCGCGGAATGCTGCGCGCGCCCGTCGAAGACCGCACCGGGATGGCCGGCAGTTACGATATCGATCTGAAATGGACAGCGGACGTGGCAGCCGGATCGGCCAGCGAGCCGTCGGTTTCGATCTTCGCCGCGATTCGGGAATTGGGATTGAGTCTGGAGACCGCCAAAGTCGCCATCGATCGAATCGTGATCGATCACTTGGAACGGCCCGCCGAGAACTGAGCAAGGCCTCCGCCCTTGAAATCCTTTCAGGATTTGGAAGACAGAAGCGGCCCCTGCGGGTCCGGAGAAGTCTGACCGCTCTGGCTGGCTGTCGGAAGTCAGAATGGCGGTGGCCAGCGGCGATTGTTGGCACTTCGACAGGAGTTTGTCGATGTTTTGGCGGTAAGGGCCGAGCTACTTAATCTTCTCGTCCTTCTCCACTTTCCCGTCGCGGACGTGAATCACGCGATGGGCGTGCAGGGCGATATCGTGCTCGTGGGTCACCAGCACGATGGTATTGCCCGCCTGATAAAGGCGTTCGAAGAGCGCCATGATCTCGTTGCCGGTGGCGGTATCGAGGTTGCCGGTGGGCTCGTCGGCCAGCAGAATCGAGGGGTTGTTCACCAGCGCGCGCGCCACCGCCACGCGCTGCCGCTGGCCGCCGGAGAGTTCGTTGGGCTTGTGGTACATGCGCTTTTCGAGGTCCACCTGCCTCATGGCGTTCTTGGCCATCTCGATGCGCTTTTCCGACCCCACGCCCGAATAGATGAGCGGCAGCTCCACGTTATGCAGCGACGTGGCGCGCGGCAGCAGGTTGAAGGTCTGGAAAACGAATCCGATTTCCTTGTTGCGAATGCGCGCCAGCTCATCGTCGGTCATCTCGCTGACCAGATTTCCGTTGATGTAATATTGCCCGCTGGTGGGCGTATCGAGACAGCCGATCAGGTTCATCAGGGTCGATTTGCCCGACCCGGAAGGACCCATGATGGCGACGTACTCGCCGCGCTTGATCTCGATATCCACGCCCGAAACGGCATGAATCTCCTGGTCGCCCATCACATAGGTTTTCCAGAGATTATAGGTGCGGATTACGATACCGTCCCGCTTTAATTGCTCGCCGCGCTGGAGGAGTTCTTTTTCTACCGCTGTGGCCATTCGGATTCCTGTTCCTCGATTGTAGCGAACTTACGATTTCGGCTGCTCGGCAGGCTTGTTGTCGACCTTCACTTGCGCGTCGTTGGCGATGGTGCGGATCACCTGATAGGTGCCGGTGATGATCTGGTCGCCGTCGTTCAGGCCGCTGAGGACTTCGATATCGGTGGAGCCGGTAATGCCGGTATCCACTTTGCGGAAGGTGGCTTTCCCGTTGGACACCACGAAGACTCCCTGCACTTCCTCTTTGCGGGCCTTCTCCGCCGCGGGGTCCACCTTGGTAGCCGCCTGGGCGGCGCCCGAACTGGCGGGTTTCTTGGGTTCCAGGTCGCCCTTCTGGCGCACGGTGAGAGCCTGAATCGGGATGGTCACCGCATTTTTGCGGGTCGCTGTCGTGACCTTGGCGGTGCAGGACAATCCGGGACGAATCTCCGGGGGCGGGTTATCCATGGCCACCACTACCTTGAAATCCTTGGCTTCCTGGCTGGAAATGGCGCTTTGCGAGGCGGCCACGCCGGTGGAGCGCAGAATGGCCGTGTCGCCGATTTCCGTTACGTGGCCGGTGAAAGTCTTATTGGGAATGGCGTCGATGGTGATTTCGGCGATCTGGCCGATCTTCACGTTCACGATATCGGTCTCGTCCACCTTCACTTCGGCGGTGATCAGCGACATGTCGGCGATGGTCATGATGTTGGTGCCGGTCTGATTCTGCAGGCCGGGCACTACCGATTCGCCGGCGCGCACCGAGAGGTTGGTGACCACGCCGTCCAACGGCGCGTAGGAATCGAACTTGTGTAGCACGTCGCTGCTGCGCACCAGGCTGGCTCGCGCCACGGCGATGCGCCTCTGCGTCGAGGTCAACTGGGCGGCGGTCTGTTCGCGCGCGCTGCGTGCCTGGATGAGGCGCGCCTGGGCTTGCGCCACGGCGGCCTTCTGGGCTTCGTAGAGCGACAGCTTGCTGTCATAATCCTGCTTGGCGCCCAGTTTCTCTTTGAACAATTGCTCGGCGCGCTCGGCATCCTGCTTCATGCGCTCCAAGTCAGCCTGGGCTTCCGTGACGGCGCTTTGCATGGTGCCGATATTGTCATCGGCGGCCTTCAGGCCAGCCTCCGCGGCGGAGGAGTCGGCTTCGGCGGAAGCGAGGTTGGCTTTCTGCGAATCGACATCGGCGGTCGGCTGGGTATTCTCGATCTTGGCCAGCAGCTGACCCTTGCGGACGGTGTCGCCTTCCTTGACCAGCAACTCCGTGATATCGCCCATGGCGTTGGCTCCGATGTTGATGTAATTCTTGGGCTTAATTTCTCCCGAGGCGGTCACCTGGCTGGTCAGATCCTGGCGCACAACGGCTCCCGTCTGCACGGTTACGACGCCCCGCTTGCTATAGACAGTGCTGGCGTAAACGCCGGCCCCGGCTATCACCACAGCCAGAAGAGTGAGGATGACCTTCCACTTAGTTTTCACAAAAAGCTCCGATTGTTCGTATCAACGCGTTAGACGCAAAAGAGTGGGGTGAAGTTCAATACTCAATTTTACACCCCGAGGGCTGAACTCCCTGGACGGGCAGGGAGCCTACAAGAGATGACGGGGGAGACGGGCCGGAATTAGGAGGGGGACGAAGGATCAAGAAGGAAAATGAAGGATTAAGAATCGCGCGCCCTTCTGTCGGCCCCGCCCGGGGCCGCTTCAGTCCCCTTCAGTCCCCTTCCTCATCCTTCTTTATCCTTCCGCCTCATTCCTTTCTCGCCAGCCACTGCAGCGAATCCGGCGGCGTATTCTCACATTGATTCGCCTCGATGACTCCGCCGGAGATCTGGGCGCAGGCGATGGTAATGGCGGTGCGGCGGGCTTCCATCTCAGTGTCGGCCGAGCTGGTGCCGCAATCGCGCCGGCCTTTGAAGGTGATGCACACCTGGCAGCGGAACGCCTGCTTGTGAAAGCTCGACGTCACCAGGTACCCCAGCACCAGGACCACGAACAGAATGGCCAGCCAGGTGGTTTTCTTCACACGAAGAAGTTCCCCATTTTGCGGAACTTGGCGTAGCGGTGCTCCACCAGTTCCGCGGGGCTCAGGTCCGCCAGGCTGTCCAGGCTGGCCAGCAGTTGGGCGCGAAGGTTCGCGGCCGCCGCTTCGTAATCTTCCTGGGCGCCGCCGGGCGGCTCGGGCACGATGCCATCGATCAGTCCCAGCCCGAGCAGATCGGGCGCCGTCAGCTTGAGCGCCGCGGCGGCCTGCTCGGCGCGTGCGCGGTCGCGGTAGATGATGGTGGAGCAGCTCTCCGGCGAGATCACGCTATAAATCGAGTTCTCCATCATGAGGACCACGTTGGCCACCCCCATGGCCAGCGCGCCGCCGCTGCCACCCTCGCCGATCACCACGGCCACCACCGCCGTGTCTAACCGCGCCATCTCCCGCAGGTTCCGCGCGATGGCCTCGCCCTGGCCGCGCTCCTCGGCATCAATGCCGGGATAGGCGCCCTGGGTATCCAGAAGGGTGATCACCGGCCGTCGGAACTTGGCGCCCAACTGCATCGCCCGCAGCGCTTTGCGGTAGCCCTCGGGCTTGGGCATGCCGAAATTGCGGTGCAGCCGCTGTTTGGTGTCGCGGCCTTTTTCCTGGGCAACTACGGCTACCGGGCGATTTTCGAACTGGGCCATGCCGGCGATAATGGCCGGATCGTCGCCGAAATTCCGGTCGCCGTGGATCTCCTGGAAGTCCGAAAACAGGCGCTGCACGTAGTCGACGGCATGAGGGCGCTTGGGATGGCGCGCCAGTTGCACACGCTGCCAGGCCGGGTGGGAATCGGGAATCGCGGCCGGAATTTCCTCGGAACTCACCCTCACATCTTATCAGGCTGGAGCGGCGCGGCTGCCGAAGGGTGGGGAATCGAACAGTTCGGGTATTGTCAATCCGGCGGAGCGGGCGGAAACTCAAGATAGGGAGGAGACCCAATCCAATGTGTGACTATTCGCTGATGGCTGTCCCGAATCGCTTGGCTCAGGAAGGTGAAGAGCTGGTAACCCACCGTTTTCCTACAGGATCGCTGGGAATGGCATCGCCTGCGGACGTGCGGGCCGCAATCGCCCCACGGCAATCGGGGCGGCAAACCATTTGGCAGAAGATGCGCGCGTTTTTCGACCCGACGGCCGCACCGGCGGTGTGCGCGATATGCCTTCCACCGGGCGCGCGGCTGTCAATTTGCGACATTCCTCCGCGCCTGCAACAGCAATGGGGCGTGGGTGACCGGGAGGATGCGGTATTTACGCAGACTTCTGCGGCGGTAAACACCTATCGCGATGCCGTACGCTTCTCCAGCGGCTGCACGGTGCGGTTGCAGGAATTCCGCGAGGGAATGAGGGTGCGGGTGATCGATCTCGCGGGCACCGAACGGCTCGAACTGGAGACTCTGCGCTCACTGGGGTAGAGGCAGACTTTGCAGGGAGTTGCAGAATTCGAAGAACCGCTTGCTTGCGCGCGCGGCTCGGAATGGCGCGTCTGTGTCCGCAAGAGCCTACCGAGCCGCGACCGCGAGGGAGCGGTCGATCAGCCGAATATTGCAACTTCCTCTTTAGTTGGATGAAGCCTGGCCGTCCTACTTCGGCAGTAAGCCGAAAACCACGATCGAGCTACCCGTTCCGAAGTAGACCTTTCCGTCCACCACCATGGGCGTATTGAAGTGTCCGCCTATCGCGGAAAAGCTGTCCCGCCCGCCGGAAGCCTGCGCCGAGTTATAGATGTTGGTGGTAACTTTCGTGGCGTCGTAGGCAAAGAGCTCGGTCTTTGTCCAATCCACCGCCCACACAATCCCGTCGCTAGACCCATTGGAGGAGATGCTGAGCACCGCGCCGCTGCCCCCAAAGCTATTACTGCTCTGCGCAGGCGGCGTCACCAGCATGGCGTTGGAGGTGGCGAAGGCGTCCAGTTTGCTGCCGGCGGGGCAGACATACACGGTGCCGTTGAAGTAGACCGGGGTTGAGAAGTTGAGGCCGCCGGAAAGCGTGAATTGCTGGTAGATGTTGTCATTACCGCTATTAAACTGGCCCATGTTATCGCGATCTACCACGTAGAACTGTCCGTCTTTGCCGCCACTCATGGCTAAATGATGAGTGGTGGAAGCGCTGTCCACCAGATCGACCAGTAGGGGCCCCACCGAGCCGAAATCCAGGTCACGCTGGTTGTCGGTAGTCGAGATATCGGGTGTAAAATAATCGGCCACCGAGAGGCCGTCGGAAGTGGAGAGCTTGACCATGGAATTGTTGTAACTGCCGGTAGGGAGTCCGCCTTCTGGAGTCCCGCCGAATCCGTTGCCGGTGATGGTGTACACGTTACCGGAGGAATCCGCCGACGGTCCGGCTCCTGCCATCCACATACCGCCGCCGTAATTGTCCGGGGCGAGATCCAAAGCCCCGGTTTGCGCCAGCGTTTCCGCGCTGTAGGAGATTACCCAGGGCGAATACGATCCGCAATCGCCATCCAACCCCGACCAGACGGTGTAGATAGTGTTGCCGCTTTCGAGCAGCGCCGCGCGGTCGTGCTGCACGGATGGCTCGAACGTGACCACCCCGCCTTTCACATTGCCGCCGGTTCCGGGATAGGTTGCGGTAATGGTGGTCGGCCCGCCAAAGAGCTCCAAGCCAGTGGTGAGATCGAGCGCGTGGAGCCGGTGGTATACGTTGTTGCTCTTATCCTGCGTCATGGCGACGACATAAATGGCGTTGCGGGCCCGGTCGATGACCGGTGTGGCCATGATGCCGGTCGGTGTCGGACCGCAGGGTAACGAAGTCGCCGCGGTTTCCCCGGAGGGTAAAAGCGGCGCCTTCCAAAGGACGGTGGCTGTCGTGCCGGAAAACGAACTGGCATCCAGGGCATAGACCGAATCGTTCTCAGTAGCAAAATACACCACGTTCTTGAGCCCCACATTTGGGATGTTCACCTGATGGAGGTAAAGCACCTGGCCGTCGATTTGCCCGTCCACGGTAAGTTCCCCCAGCTTTCCGAAGGTGGCTGAAGTCACGTTGGCCGGAGTGAGCGTGGTCTCATTGGGATTCAATCCGGAGCGGGAGATGTCGTAGTGCCAGGTGAAGACGTCGGCGGTCAGGTTGGCACCGATTACCGTGAACCCACCGGTGAGCACCGGCGCCTCCAGCCCGCTGGTCATGGTGACGTTCGCGGCACCGACCGCCGCCGCGGCCGTTACGTTCAACACCGCCGTGGCGCTGGTAGCCGAATTCACCGTCAGCGACGTGACGGTGATGCCCGCGCCGAAGTTCGCCGTGGTGGTCCCCTGCGAGAAGTGTGTGTTTTGACCGGTGATGGTGACCGTCAGGTTCTGCTGCCCTTGCTGTCCGGAGTTGGGCGTTACCTGCAGGAGGGTGGGCACCACGATGGGAACCGTTGAAATGGGGGACTTTGGCCGGCGCACTTGAGCGCGCAGGGCGGCCGATACCTGAAGCTGCATCTGGCCCACGGAGGACGCGGTGAATAAGAGGGTATAAATGCCGTCGCCGGCGACCGCGTCGCCCTTGAGACCATCGTCGTGCATGACGCCGACCACCGACGGAGGCGAGGTATCCACGCGGAGTAGGTTGAGTCCCCCGGAGATTAGAGTGGGTTCGCCGGCGAGTTGGATAGTGGCGGTCACCTGATAGGATCCGTTCGCCAGCACGGCGCCGGCTGTGGGCGCACCCGCGATGGAGGTGGCATGGGCGCAAACGGCACTCGCCATCCAGATCAGAAACGCGTTTCCGGTGTATCGCCCGCGCATGGTTCCTCCCTATTTTGCCGCACAACCCAATGACAGGGCGGCGTTGATTACGATCTGGACATCCGCCACGTTGACTACGCCGTCGCGGTTGAGGTCATCCACCGCGGCTGCGGTACCCAGGGATTCGTTGATGATGGCCTGCGTGTCGGCCACAGTGACGGTTCCATTCAGGTCGATGTCGCATTTGGTAAAGACGGTGGCGTCATCCACGGTGAAAGACGTTCCCTGAGAGCCGCCGGTGATCACGATCTTGGAAATATCGGCGGGCGAAGTCACCCGCAGCAACTCGCTGGGGTGGCTGCCGCTATTGCCCGACAGCGCCTCATTGCTGGAGAATGCAGAGGTGGCCGAGGCCAGCACATTGTTGCCGGAATCGAGCGCCTGCACGGTCAGCGGCACGCTGTACGTAAAGTAGCCGCTGAAGCCTCGCAGCGGGGAAGCGAAAACGATGCTCATGGGCCCGCCGTTGTCGGAGGCGACGTTGCTGCCGGCGTGCGGGGGAAACTCGAACTCGTCGAGGGTGATGCCTTGCGTCAGGATAATGGCATTGCCGAACGTGGCGCCGGTGTACTGGCTGGCGAGCGTGGTGCTGTCTACGAGACCTTCGAAAGTGAACGTCTGGGCGAGGACCGGGGTCACTCCGGCCCCAGCCAGTAACCCGAAAAGAACACCCCGGCAAAACTGAGCGCGCACATCCCCTCCCGAAACCGAGTCTGGATAAATCTACAATGCGGCCGCCGGGTGTGGCAAGTTGCCGATGGATGGTAATCTCAATAGAGATTGGGACTGTCGCCAGAGTTGGAAAATCTTTCGGCCGCGGAGCTGGTCTCCTGGGCGATTTCGGCCTATGGCGACCAGTTCGCGATTGCCACCAGCTTCCA
>CAZARO010000070.1:0-11183 GCA_964487165.1 uncultured Solibacteraceae bacterium
CGGCATCGCGCACCGCGGATAACGCGGCTTCGAGTTTCCAGATATTGTCGTGAATATCGGAGATGATGGCGATTCTCATGAGTGACGCAGCCTGGCGGCAAATTTCTCGCGGAATTTCTTTACTTTCGGGGAGACTACGAACGTGCAATAGGGCTGCTGCGGGTTGTTGCGGAAATACTCCTGGTGGTAATCCTCGGCCACGTAAAACGTCGTGGCCGCCCGCAACTCCGTGACGATGGGGTGCGGCAAGTCGCCGTTGAGTTCGGCGATCAACTGTTCGGCGGTAGCGCGCTGCTGCTCGTCGTGATAGAAGATTACGCTGCGGTATTGCGGCCCGGAGTCGTTGCCCTGGCGATCGAGCGAAGTGGGATCGTGGATGGCGAAGAAGACCTCCAGAATGTCGCGGTACGACGCCACCGCCGGGTCGAAGGTCACCTGCACCACTTCCACATGGCCGGAACGGCCGCCGCACACCGTGCGGTAATCGGGGTTCGGCACGTGTCCGCCCATGTAGCCCGATTCCACGGAAACCACGCCCTGCATCTCGTCGTACACGGCTTCCAGGCACCAGAAACAGCCGCCACCCAGTGTTGCGATCTCGGAATTTGCCATTTCTTTCAATTTACGTCATTTGCGGCGGGGTCTCCAGTACCGGTGGTGCGCGACAACAGCTCGCAATCCCGGCGTGGTCCTTGCGAAGTTCTGAATCCGTGTGAATCCGTGGCCTATTGCCTTATGTTCGCCAAGAAGAATGGGACCTGGATTCACACGGATAAATATCCCGCAGCATCCACATTTGCTTAGTACTCCATTTCATAAGTCGCCAACCTATTCTGCTGCAACCGCTCCCTTACGGTCGCGGCTCTGAACGAGGCTGCATACAGAGCCGCGACCGTAAGGGAGCGGTTGCAGTTGGATCTGCGGAATACGCATCTGTATTTGCGAAATGGTGTACTTAGTTCGCGGCAAGGGAAGCCCCGTGGCCTTTCCAGATGGTTGCCCGCAGCGGCCTGGCGTACAGAGTACGCTCAGATTCGTACTGTTTTCGTTGGATATTCGGCCTCGCCTCCACTTTCGTGTCGCGCACCCCCAGTACCGGCGTACCGCAACTCCCCGCCCGGAATGGAGTTTAATGGTTCAGAGGGCAAGGGATGCGCCGCAAAGCATATTGGGGACTCGGTATGATGCTGGTACTGGTCCTGGCCGCTTACGCCGATACCGCCGGCTTCTCCCGGCAGATTAGCGGCGACGACCGCGTTCTGCAGGCCATCAATCGCCTCACCTTCGGCGCCCGCCCCGGCGACGTGGAGCGGGTGAAGGCCATGGGTCTGAAGAAGTGGATCGACCTGCAACTCCACCCCGAGCGCATCGCCGAAAACCCCGTGTTGCTTGAAAAGCTGAAGCCTTTCGACACCCTGACCATGTCCGGGAAGGACCTGGTGCGCAACTATCCCGCGCCGCAGATCGTGCGCCAGATGGCCGAGGGCAAGATCCCGTTCCCCAGCGACCCGGACCGCCGCCTGATGATCCAGAAACTGGTGAAGCGCGACGAAGCCAAACAGGGCGACGCCGCCCCGCCGCCCGATGCGCCCAACCAGCAAGCCCTGGCGGCGGTGCTCACGCCTGACCAGATTCGCTCCCTGCGCACCGGCACGCCGCAGGATCGGCTCGCCGCCCTGGAATCCATGCCGCATGACAAGCAGGACGAGGTCATCGGCGCTCTGCCGCAGGGCATGCGGCAGGGAATCTTCGCCATCGCGCCCCCCGATCTTCGCCGCCGCATCGAACTCACTTCCGGGCCGGCGCAAGTGGTGGCGCGCGATTTGCAGGAGGGCAAGATCCTGCGCGCCGTCTACAGCAATCGCCAGCTCGACGAAGTGCTGGTGGATTTCTGGTTCAACCACTTCAACGTTTACCTCGACAAGGGCGCCGACCACTACCTGACCACGGAATACGAGCGCGAAGCCATTCGCCCTCACGTTCTGGGCAAATTCCGCGAGCTGCTGGAGGCCACTGCCAAGAGTCCCGCCATGCTGTTCTATCTCGACAATTGGGAATCGGTGGGCGCCAGCACTCCGGCGGCCTTCCCCCGCGGCCCCAACGGGGAGCGCCGCGGCCTGAATGAAAACTACGGCCGCGAATTGCTGGAGCTGCACACCCTGGGGGTGGATGGCGGCTATACCCAAAAGGACGTCACCGAGGTCGCCCGCTGCTTCACCGGCTGGTCCATCGACCGGCCGAATTTGGGAGGCAGCTTCCGATTCGTGGAACGGCAGCACGATCTGGGCGCGAAGATGGTCCTGGGCGTGAGGATTCCCGAGGGCGGCGGCGAAAAAGATGGCGAAAAGGTGCTCGACATCGTGGCGCGCCATCCCGCGACGGCGCACTTCATTGCGAAAAAGCTGGCGCAGCGCTTCGTGGCTGACGACCCGCCCGCGACGCTGGTGGAGCGCATGGCGCAGACCTTCCTGAAAACCGATGGCGACATCCGCGCGGTGCTGCAGACCATGCTGGAGTCGCGCGAATTCTGGTCGGTGGGCGCTTACCGGTCGAAGATCAAGTCGCCGCTTGAGGTGGTGGTAAGCGCGGTGCGCGCGAGCGACGGCAACGTGGATTTCGCTAATGCGCTGGTCAACCAGGTGGCCCAGCTCGGCGAGCCCCTGTATCGCAAGATCGAGCCCACCGGCTATTCCAACTCCAGCCGCGAGTGGATGAACACCGCCGGACTGATGGCGCGCATGAATTTTGCGGTGCAACTGTCGGGCAACAAGGTGCCCGGCGTGACAGTGGATGGAACGGGGGCCAGCACGCAGAGCGCGCTGGGCTCGCCGGAGTTTCAAAAGCGGTAGAGGTAAAGGCAATGATCAATCGTCGCGTTTTTCTTCGTAATTCGGCGTTGGCAATGGTGGGAGCGGGCGCCGCGCCGCTGTGGCTGGAGCGCGCGCTGTACGCGGGGACGCCCCCTGGGCGCAAGAAAATCCTGGTGGCCATTTTTCAGCGCGGCGCGGCCGACGGCCTGAATGTGGTGGTGCCGCACGGCGAGTACGCATACTACTCGCTGCGCCCCACCATCTCCATCCCTCGCCCCTCTTCGCTCTCCGAAAAGCGCGGGAAGTGCGCCATCGATCTGGATGGATTTTTCGGCCTGCATCCCGCGCTCGCTCCGCTGAAGCCGCTGTTCGACCAGCAGCACCTGGCGATTGTCGACGCGGTAGGCTCGCCCGACCCCACGCGCTCGCACTTCGACGCGCAGGACTACATGGAGTCGGGCACGCCGGGCGTGAAAGGCACCGAGAGCGGGTGGATGAATCGCGCCCTGGTGAAGGCTGCGGGCAAGCCGTCGCCGGTACGAGCGGTGGCGCTCGGGGCGGAGCTGCCGCGCACTCTGCGGGGTGGGCAGGCGGCCGTTTCCATGCAGAGTATCGGCGCGTTTCAGGTGCGCGATGCGCAGGCGGCGGCGGAATTCCAGCAGATGTTCGCGGCCAGCAGCGACCCCGTGCTGCAATCCACCGCGGCCGAAACATTTGAGGCCATGGCGATGCTGCAAGCCATTCAGAAGCAGCCTTACACGCCGGCAGGGGGCGCGGAATATCCGCGCGCACCCTTGGGCGACAGCCTGAAGCAGATCGCGCAACTGATCAAAGCCGACGTCGGCATGGAAATGGCATTCGCCGACATCACCAACTGGGACCACCATGTGCAGGAAGTGGGACAGACCGCGACGGAAGGCAAACTGGCGGACCTGCTGCGCACCTTCGGGCAGGCGCTCAGCGCCTTCTGGACGGACATGGGAGATCGCATGCAGGATGTCGCCGTGGTGACCATGTCGGAATTCGGGCGCACCGCCAAAGAGAACGGCGATCGCGGTACGGACCACGGTCACGCCAACTGTATGTTCGTCCTGGGCGGCGACGTGAAGGGCGGCCGCGTCTACGGCAGGTGGCCGGGTCTCCAGCCGGAGCGGTTGTACGAAGGCCGCGACCTGGCGCTGACTACCGATTTCCGCGATGTGCTGGGCGAACTCGTCAGCCGGCACAGCGGCAACCCGTCGTTACAAGGCGTGTTCCCCGGATACGCGCCGACATTCCTCGGGTTGGTGTAGCGTTTCGCGCGGCCTTACGGAATGATCATCACCGGCGCCTGCCAGAATGCCGCTTTCCGGCCTGCCGGGTCGAGCACCGTCACTTCGCAATCGTACTCGCCGGACTTGAGCTTACCCAGCGGAAAGCTGAGCTTCAGCGGCAGCATATGCGACTTGGGATTCAACCCGTCCGTCACCTTCACCATCGGCGTCTCCATCACTTTCACCGGGCCCTTGAAGAAGCTCACATACGCCACCAGAGGCTGCGCGGTTAGTGCACCCGCCTGGTAGGCCTGCAGATAGACATACATTTCGCTGCTCGAGTGAAACACGCGCGTAACGCTCGGAATCAGTTTCTGTCCGTCCTCCACCAGCGGATTGGCCGCCTGTGCGATTGCCGCCTGCTTCGGCTTGCCCGCCGTGGCCAGGGCATCGCTCATGGGTACCCGCTGGCTGCTCAACACTACCGATGAAATCGGCACCCTCTGCGTTTCCTTATTCAAGTTACTCACGTAGAACTTACCGATATAAGTCCCGATCCTGCCCGTCTCGGCGTCTCGGGCCAGTACTTTTATCTGGTACGGTCCCGGCAGCAACGTATATCCCGTGTCATACTCAATCGGCCGCTTCGTCAGCTCCGCCGCGGTGGTTTCACTCAGCGGAATATCCATGAAATCGCGCAAATTCTGGACCGTTATGCCATGATCGTCCTTGATCTCGCCGATAAAGTCGATCAGCGTGTGTTCCGCGCCGTGCTTGCGGGCCAGCGCCAGTTCGCTGCCCGGAATCTTCACCATAATGGGAATAAAGTATTCGGCGCTATTGAGCCGGAAATAATTCACTTCCAGCGCGATAGTAAGTTCCGTCACGGGGTCGCCCATCATCAGGGCATCTTCAAGCTGCCGTTCCTTGTCCGCCGCGGTGAACTTAGAGAAAATCTTGCCGGCATAGTACCCCTGGCGGAAATCCAGGCTGGCCTGAGCGCCGCTGTTGAGCGCGATCTTGACTCGTCGGAACTTACCATCCAGCGTCGCATTAGTTGTGTAATAGCCGATGATGTAGTAACTGCCAATGGACTTCTCGGCCGCCACCATTCCAGCCGCCAGGTCGTTGTAGTCGAGCATCGCCTTGCCGCCCGTATCCGCGGCCAGCGTGTAGAGGGTGTCCTGCGACTTCTGGAAATTCGTGAGCACCGACATCGCCGCCGCCCCGCTATACATGCCGGAATTGCCTTGCGACCCCTTGGTGGCATCCCCCATCGGCGGCAGCGCCACCAGGCCGCGGGAGTCAATCGGCCAGAACGCCACGCCCGCGCGAATCGCGTCGTTGATGGTGGCACGCAACTGCGCCTGGTTATCCACGCCGTTCAGTTGCATGCCGCTGGCGAAATAAATCAGCACCTTCTTCTCGCTCAACTGCGACAGCATCTTCGCGGCCGTCTGCAGGGCTGCCAACTGGCGGTCCGTGTTGAATATGTTGAACTCGGAATCGTCCTGGCCGAAAGCCGCCCCGTTGTCGGAGGCGCTGGCATCGGCGTTGGTCTCGGTGGAATTATCCGCCTCATTGGCGATCATCTGCGCCAGAATCCCCTGCAGATGCTCACGGTCGGCGGTGAAGTCCTGCAGCACTTCCACACTCGCGCCGTCGTACTCCATGATGGCGATCAGGTCCGCCGGGCTCATCTGCGTACGAATGAACTTCTGCGCCGAATCCAGTGCCCGCAACTGATCCAGCACCGGCATCGATTTCATGTCGAAGTACAGCGTCATCAGGCGCCGATCCTGATAGTGAACCGTTCCCGGAGGCTCGGGCGCGATCTGCGTTTGCGTCAACGCCGGCAGTTCGGTCGGCGGGGCAAGTTGTGCGATAGGGGGAGCCGACGCCGCCACCTCATCGACGTTTTCAAATTGGAAGAAGGTGATATTTTGAGGCTTGCCGTCCTCGGTGACCGTGAAGTCTTCCTTATGGAGGCCTTCAATCGGTTTGCCGCTCTTGTCCTTTACGGTCACTTCTTCCAACACCAGTTGGACGTTGGTAGAGAAGGTGGCGGTGGTGGTGGCGGGCTGCACTTGCGACTGTACTTGAGGCCGCGGCACCGGCGGCGTTTGCTGTGCGGGCGTTCGCTGGGCGATGGGCGCCAACGCTAAAAGCAACGCTATGAGGATCTGTCTCATCAGAATGTCAACCTCATCGTGAGCCTCACCGTGCGCATCGCGTTCACGGCGGACGGGTACCCGAAGAGTTGCGGATTGGTGATCGTGGTTCCCACCTGGGTCACCACCACCTGGTTGAGCGGATTGCTGGCGTCGATCCGCGTGTTGAGCGTAAACTGCTCCGTCAGCCGGAACGCTCGCGACATGGAACCGCTGAGCGAGAACTGGCCCGGACCGGTCATGGAGTCGACGCCTGCGTTTCCCCACTGGCCCGGCGCGGGCGCGGTAACTGCCGCCGGGTTGAGGTAATAACCGGCGGGCGAATTGTAGAGCGGCACGCCCGTAAACCCCGCCCGCACGTTGCCCGGGATGCCGGTCCCGGGGACCAGCCTGGAATAGATGGGAGTGAGCGGCAGACCGGTGCCGAGGTTGATGTTGCTAACGAACGTCCAGTCTTTGATCAGCCGCCCCCGCCAGCCACCCAGCAGTGTGCCGCCGCGCACGCCCATGCCGGACGAGTATTGCAGCGTGAAGTTGACCAAATGCCGCTGATCGAAAGTGGAAGGTCCGCGCTCCGCGGCCAGGTCGAGCCAATTCTGCGCCAACGTGCCCAGGCTGCCTCCGCCCAGCGCAGAGGCGTTGTCAATCGACTTTGAGAAGGTATACTGCGCCTGCGCCAGAATGCCGTTGTGCATCCGCCGCCGGACCTGCAGGATTCCAGCTTCGCGGGCGGAATTCGCGTTCGACGTGTAGTAAGTGTAGCCCGATGGACTTACCGGGCCGTCAGGATAAGTATTGGGCGCAAAAGCTTGTAACTGGTGCGTGCCCTTGATCCCGTTGTAAGTCGCCACCACTTGCAGCGAGCCGGGAAGGTCGCGCTGCACCACGAAGTTCCAGTTCTGCGCATTGCCTACCCGGAAATTCGGATCGATCGCCACGGTATTCGTGGTCACATTCGGCGGTGCGTAGAAACCATTCGCCAGAGTCAGCGGATTGGCCGGTGTATTCGCCACGTTCAGGCTGGTCGAGAGCGGCGATTGCTGCACCATCTGATTGGCGAACGGCCGGTACACCTGCGTGTTATAGCCGATCGAATAGCCGGCGCGCAGTACCATCGACGACCCCGCGAGCGGCCGCCACGCCACACCGATTCTCGGCTCCAGTTCGCGATAGTCCGGCCGGATCAGCGAATCCGGATACATTTCGCCAGTCAGCGGCCCCTTGGGATCGCTCGCCTCCACCGGCGCCACGGCGGTAAAGCCGGGGGCGACGTCGAGATTCACCAGGCGCCCGTATTTTTCCGTGAGCGGTGAGGTGTACTCCCACCGCAGGGCCAGCAGGACCGTGAACCCGGACATCACCCGCCAATCGTCCTGAAAGTACAGGTCGGGTTGCACGGCGCGCAGATATTTATCGGCGTTGCCGAAGGCGATGGCGCTGGCGTCGGGCACTCCCAACAGGAAATCGGCGAAATCGAATCCCGTCCCCGGCGTCACCACTCCGTTCACGGTTTGTCCGGTGGCAGCGCCGCTGAACGTGAAACTCCCGCGCGGGTTGCTCTGCGAGATGGTGTTGTACTGCTGCCAGCGATAATCTCCGCCGAACGTCAGGTTGTGCTGTTTATGGTTCCACGAACTGGTGTAAGCAAGCGAACTCGTCTGATTGTGGACGATGGACGCCGTCCCGTCGCTCAACCCGGAGATGGTGCTCTGATTGAATTGCAGCGAGGGAGGCCCCCAGTTGAGAGGCACCTGGTTGTTGCCGGTGATACCCGCGTCCCCGGAGACGTTCACGCGGTTCTCGAAAAATGGAAGAAGGTGCGTCGATTGACGGCTGAAATTATATGTGAGCGTCCCGTAGAAGCGCGGCGTAAACGTGCGCCGGTAAGACGCATTGCTGTTGATTCCAAGCGATCGCGTCAGGTCGAGAAAGTTGAATTGGCTGTTACTGTCGCTGCGGGTATTCGTGAAGGCGAACAGTCCCGATACAAGATTCTTGCGCAGAAAGTTCTTGCTTAAGCGCGTGGAAAGGCTATCAGTATGGGTGTTGCCGATCAGCGGCACCTGGAAGTTGTAATTGGCGGCCGAGAAATTCGGCGCCGGGTAGTAGGCCAGCAGCGCCAATGCCTGCGGGCTGATCCGCGTAGATGGAATGACATTGTTCGGGAATGGATTTCCATTGGTTGGGTCGTAAATCGCCACGGCCTTCCCCGTATAAATCGCCTGGGAAAAATCGCCCTGGCGCTCCGCGGTGTCGGGCATCAAACTGGTCGCCACCGATGTATTGCGATTTTCGATCCGCGAATAATTCAGCGTAAACTGCGGTCCGCTACGCTGCGGCAGGTGTGGAATGGGTATGGGGCCGCCAAAGGAGAAGGTGCCCGTCAGATTATTGAACGGTAGCTTGGGCGTATTCAGGCCGTTCAACGAGTAGTTGGCGGCATTCAGCGCGGAATTAGTATCCACCAGCGAGAGGGCGTAGGTGTATAGCCGCGGCGGCCGCCGGCGATTGTTGCCAAACGCCGCCGCTTGCGAAAACGGGGTGGCTGCGCTGTTGTTCGCGCTCCCGTTGACCAGGAATCCGTCGGCCGCGCGTTGCGTGAGTTCATTGGTAACGGACGGCGAGGGGTCTTCGGCCAGACTGGGACTTGGCGAGGTCGCGTTGAGGTCGATCCGCTGAAAGGCCGTCGCGGGCGCGGCCGCGGCCTTCGCCTTGGCTGCCGATGAGGATGAGCCTGCCGGCTTTGGCGCCGGTGTGGGTGGAGTTGCCGGGGCGGCCACCTCCGCGGGAGCGGGTGCAGGCGCAGCGGCAGGCGGCGCTTCCGCGGCTACAGTCTGCATCGCGTCGAGCGGCAACATCTGCATCTCGAAAGTGGGCGCCGGCAGGCTCCCCACCGCTACCTCTTTCTTGATCGCGGTGAAGCCGGGCTTCTCCGCCGCGGTGGACCAGATACCCTCGGGCAGTTCGGCGAAAGAGTACACACCCTGTTGGTCGCTGACCGCGGTGAGCGTCTTATCGCCGAGAACAGCCGTGACCGTGACGCCCGGCAGCGGCATGCCGTTGAAAATCGCCATGCCACGGTATTCCGCGCCGGCCAGGGCCAGCGGGCAAAGCAGGGCCGACAGAACGAGCCGGGTGAGGTGGTGTCGCATAATCTACTTGAGCCACGCTCCAACAGTCGGGTTATGCTATATCAGACTCCGATAGTCAGGTCCACGTTACTCGAGTGCTCTAATTTTCGATGGGTTTCTGTTCGATGTGATCGATCACCAGAACCTGCCCCGGCCGCTTCACCTGCTCCAGCTTGAGGCCAAGTTGTTTTTCGAAAGCTTCGGACAGCGAAATCGTGCTGGTGGGTTCCGCTGCGTCCATTGAGCCCCCGGCCATCATGCCGTCGCCACCGCGCGCAATCCGCCCTCCTCCAGCCATGCCTGCGACGCTGAAATTCAAGGTGAAGTCGAACGCCCCTTCGATCCCGGTTTCATCGTAAACCGCCGAGTTTTGAATGTAGCCGCTCGCGATCATCGCCAGGTTCTGGGCGAGCTGTTTCATCGTCATATTCTCGCAACTGACCAGCCGGGAAGCGGCCGGATTTGCGCTTCGCGGGTCCTTGCCATCGGCGCCCGGACCCTCGTGAAAGCCGGTGCGGCCGGCGGGATCGGCCTTCTTCATCTTGGGCTTCAGGGCAGTGATCACAAAGGCTGATGACGGGCGCTCCTCCATATGGGACTGAATCTTGAAGCGTTCAATCAGCAGATTGCGCAGCATCAGGTTGACCGAATCCTGATCGATGGTCTGGAAGCGCGGACCCTCCGCCGGCCCGCCCGGGGTGGATGTGCCGTCAGGGTCGGGCCCATAGGTGGGCGCCTCGGCGACGATGTCCCAACGGTCGGTGTCGGCGGATTTCGGCAAGCCCGCAATCTGACCCTGACCGTAAAGGCCCCAGGCCTGCCGGATCAGGTTGTTGAGTGTTTGGCCCTGTATGTTCACGCGGCCGCCGCGCTGGGGCTGGAAATTTCCGAAGCGGAAATCCGGTGGCGTGGGCTTGATGGCGGCGACTTCGAACTCGGTCGGTAGAGCCGGCAGATTCAGCTTCATGTCCGGAGGGTTCGGAGTGGGCGTCTCATTCACGCCGTCAATCACCGTCACCGGCATCGGAACCTCGCGTTTCTCCAGCTTCAAGCCCAGTTGCTTCTCCAGCGCATCGGACAACGAGATCCGCTCCGCGCCCGCTTGTGCCATCAGCGGCCCGTTCATGTTAAACGAGAACTGGAGTTCAAAATCCCACGAGCCCTTGAGCGCCGTTTCGTCCGCGACCGGGTTCGGGCCGACGTTCGCGCCAAAGAATCCTGCCATCGCGGTGGCGAACGCAGCCATGGTCACATTGCGGCAGTTGTAGGTGATGAGATTGCCCGGGGAAATGCCGATGGTGGTGACCACGCCGTCCGCGTTGCTGAACATCACTTGGCCGCGGCCTTCCCCGGAAGCGGAGCTTTGCGGTTTGCAACCCGGAGCGCCGCTCCCGTCCGACTCTTTGAGATGCGTCTTCTTGCCCGGTACCACCACTAGCGCAGAGGCCGGCATGGGTTTCATGTCGTTGTGGACTTTCAGGCTGAAGCGATCGGCCAGCAGATTCTGAAGCATCACACGCAGGTCAGCCGAACTGGCGGTGGCCGGCGCCTTCGCCAGAATATCGAAGCGGTCGAGACCAGCCCAGGCCGGCCCGCCGACGATCTTATCGGGCCGAACCACCCAGCCCAGGCGGATCAGATCCAGTATCGTCGCCCGGCGGATTTCAAAGCGGCCGCCGCCCACGAAAGGCCCCTGTATGAAATTGTTACGGACGTTTGAACTGGGCGCGCTGGCGTGGACGTCGGCGGCCTCGAACCGGTGTTCTTCAGCCGGCTGTGCGCATACCGCAATGGCAAACATAGCCGCGATGACAGCAC
>CAZARO010000071.1:0-11171 GCA_964487165.1 uncultured Solibacteraceae bacterium
GCGTGGTGTAAACATAAGGCGTGCGGTGGGCGTCGGCCAGACGCTGGTCAGACCAGTTGCCGATGGTGTTGAACCCCCAGGCAGACAGGCGGCGGGCAGTTAGGTCGATCCATTTGCCGGCCCAGTCGGGGCCGAAACGGCGCGTTAGATTCCACCCATAGAAGGAGGCTCCGCTTCCGCCCGCCTTCGGGGGCAGCGCCGCGAAGAGCTCCCGGCGCCCCGCGGTGGAAGTGGTCACCGACGTCCCGATGGAATCCGATCCCACAGAGAGGAACAGGTGGCCGTCGGGGTCCACAAACCACCATGTGCCTGCGATTTTCTCCACTCGGAAAAAGCCGGTGGCTTTCGCTTGCGTCGCTTTGTAGCCGCCGTACTGGCAGTAGTCGAAGCCGCCCGTATCGAGAGATTTTTCTTCGGCCGCCCACGAGGCTTTCAACTGGTAGAGGCTGGCTGCTTTGCCCGGCCATTCATCGTGAATCCACTGGCCGAACTGGTCGACCAGCGGCCCGCCGTCGAGCAGCGCATCGCCGGGATCTTTCCGCGCCAGCCGGACGGAGCGGATCTCCAGCGTTACCGCGCCCACGGGATTGGGCAAGGCCACGCCAATCTCGCGCACCGCCGCGAGCGGCCCCTGCGTACCGGACAGGTTGATCCACATCATGGGCCGCGCTTTGTTGTAGACCGCTGCCATGTCGTTCCCCTGGCGCGCCGGCTGGGTCAGAAAGCCAAGCGGTACGGCGCCGCGCACCCAGGCGCCCGGCAGGGGAGACAAGCGGACTGAGCGGACACCCTGGGCGTCGTGTACACGAAGCTCGAAACGCTGCGGCGAAGAGATGCGCAGTTCCAGCACCAGGAATCCGAAGCTGCTCCAGTCGGAAGGCAGGTTGGGATTGAGGTCCTGTATGCGCCAGGTAGTTTCCGTGCCGGCGCCCTCGAAAACGGCGCGCCGGGTTTCTCCGCGGACGAGGCCCGCCGCGGCGAACAGCGTGGCGGCCACGGCTGTCCAGGAGCGTTGCATGCTTCTATTGTGCCTTCATTTGGAAAGGCTGCGGGTCGCGGCTCGGTTACCAGTCGGGGGCAATGAGCGGGGAGAGCGGCTAACGAGCCGGTACACGGCCACGCCCATGGAGATCCTCTCTTTTCCAACCTCGACCTCTGGCCTTCTTGATGGCGCGAGCGTTAGCGTGCCCGCAGTTCCGTTCGGTAGCCTGATCGAAAAGACGGAGTTGAGCCTCCCGATCTTGGGGGGCCACCTGTTTGCCTGGAGGGATCACGCGTGTCATGTCGCCACGCCGGTACCCAGTTTATCTCGTTCCCGGGGCGGGCCGTCGTACCGACTCAAAATCGCGGCGGGGCCCCATCGCAGGTCCTCCTCGCCTCACCCGCGCGTCGTTAACATTTGTAGCATGATGCGAAAGAATCGTGGCTACGTGGTACAAATTTTCTATGCCCTCTTTCCGCGTCGAGACGCCGCAGCACAGCTATTCCGCCGTGGTGGATCGCGGCGTCATCGCGTCCGCGGCGCAGTACCTGCCGCCTACCGCCGCCAAAGTCTTCGTGGTCTCCACTGAGGACGTATGGCGCCATCAGGGCGGACGCCTGGCCGCTGCGTTCTCCGGCATCCCGCATGAAGTGCTGTTCCTGCCGGGCGGGGAAGAGCAGAAGCGCCTCGCGCCCCTCGAAGCGCTCGCCGAACGTATGGTGGAACTGGGTGGCGACCGCACCAGCGTGGTGGTGGCGTACGGCGGAGGCATCGTCACCGATATGGCCGGATTTCTGGCCGCGATCTTCATGCGCGGCATCCCGCTGCTGCAGATCCCCACTACTTTGTTGGGCCAGGTGGACGCCTCCCTCGGGGGCAAAACCGGCGTCAACCTGGTCAGCGGCAAGAACCTCATCGGGAGTTTCCACCAACCGGTGGCGGTGCTCATCGATCCTACCGTGCTCGATACTCTGCCCGAGCGCGAGTACCGCGCCGGCCTCTATGAAATCATCAAGGCCGGAATCATCCGCGACCGCGCGCTGTTCGATTTTCTCCTGTCCGAGCGCGAGGCCGTGCTGGCCCGCCGGCCGCACGCCGTGGACCGCATCATCGACGATTCGGTGCGCATGAAAGCCGAGGTGGTCAGCAGCGATGAGCGCGAGGGCGATCTGCGCCGCATCCTGAACCTGGGCCATACGTTCGGCCACGCGCTCGAAACCGAAACCGGCTACACCCGTTTCCTGCATGGCGAGGCCGTGGCCTGGGGCATGCGCGCGGCCGTGCACCTGGCGCAAACCACCGGCCATCTTTCCGCCGAAGACAGCGTGGAGATTCTCGAAATGCTGCGCCTCTACGGTCCGATTCCGGACCTCGACGGGATCTCCGCCGGCAATCTGCACGCGCGCCTGGTGCACGACAAGAAGACCATCCACGGCAAGGTCCACTTCGTCCTTCCGGTACGGATCGGCGAGGCCACGGTGGTATCGGGCGTGGACGACAAGCTCGTAATGGAAGCCATCCGGTCGGCCCTGGCATGAAGGGCACCACGCCGGAGGGAGCGCGCAGCGAACAGGAAGCCGCCGCCTGGGTACGCGCTATGTTCGGCCGCGTGGCGCCCCGTTACGACCTGGCCAATCACCTCCTCTCTTTCAATATCGACCGCCTCTGGCGCGCCCGCACGGTGCGCCGCGTGCGGCCCATTCTGGAGCGGCCCGGCGCGCGCGTGCTGGACATCTGCTGCGGCACGGGCGACCTGGTGATGGCCCTGCAGCGGGTTTGCACGCGGCCGGTATTCGGCTCGGACTTCTGCCATCCCATGCTGGTGGCCGCGCGGGAGAAGGTGGCGCGCGGGCACGCACCGGCGCTACTTTTCGAGTCCGACGCCCTGCGCCTGCCGGTGCGCGACGCCTCCCTCGACTTGATCACCGTGGCGTTCGGCTTCCGCAACCTGGCCAACTATGACGACGGCCTGCGCGAGATGCGCCGCGCCCTGCGGCCCGGAGGCATGGCGGCCATCCTGGAATTCTCGCAGCCGCCCAACGCCCTCTTCGGCGCCGTATACGGCTTCTATTCGCGGCGGCTGCTGCCGTGGATCGGCGGCCTGCTCACCGGCAGCGGCGACGCTTACCGCTATCTGCCGGAATCCATCCGTAAGTTTCCGGCCGCGCCCGAGTTAGCCGAAGATATGCGCCGCGCCGGCTTTACTAACATCACTTACAAGCGGTTCACCGGCGGAAGCGTGGCCCTGCACCTGGGAGCTGTTCCGCAATGACCTGGAGCGCGCAGCGGTGGTTCCTCATGGGCGTGGTCGCCGTATATGTGGCCATGCGGGTGTACCACGGCGCCGCCATCTGCATGGATGGCGATGAAATCTTCAGCGTCGGAGTGGCCGCGCACACGTGGGCAGGCTTGCTGCGCGCCGTGGGGCAGGATTCCATCCATCCGCCGCTCTTCTATTTCCTGCTGAAAATCTGGATCTGGCTCGGTAATGACTCGCTGTTCTGGGTAAGATTACTGCCCGCGCTGTTCTCTACCCTGGCAGTGTTGCCGATGGTGCTCCTGGGCCGCGAGTTCCAGCTCCGGCCCGCAGTCATCAACACCACCGTAGGGCTGGCGGCGATCCACCCGTATCTTCTCTATTACTCGCAGCATGTCCGGATGTACACCTTGCTAATGCTGTGCGCTCTCACTTCGCTGTGGGTCTTTCATGCCTGCATCCGGCCGGGCAAACGCTCGGAGACCGCTAAGTTCGTGGTACTAACTCTGGTGAATATTGTCGCGGTGTATTCGCATTATTACGGCTGGCTGGTAATCGGCCTGGAATGCTGGTACCTGATTTTTTGGAAGCGCGAATATCTGAAGCGCATGGCCATATCTTGCGCGGCCGTCTTCGTGGCGTTCACGCCGTGGATCTATTGGGCGGGCAAATACATATACGCCAAAGGAGGCCTGGCGTCGAATCTCGAGTGGATTCAGAAGCCCGATGCCGGCGCTTTGGCCTGGTTTTTCGTGGACCTGGCTGGGTTCGGCGACTTTCCCTCTATCGGACGGCAAGCGGTGACGGGACTGGCGCTGCTGGTCCTCGCGGCGGGCTACGCCGCATGGCGCGAGCGGGCCAAACTGCACGCCGGGCACTTCGTCTATATGGCGCGCTTCCTGCTGTATTTCGTGCTCGGGTCAGTGGCTGTGGCGTTTACGGCGTCGCGACTGCTGCCGAATTCCGTGTGGGGCCATCGCCACATGGTGTACCTGGTGTTTCCCATGCTGATGCTGGTGACGGCCGCCTACTTTCAGCTTAATTCGGCTGCTGTAAAGGTAACTGGCGGAATACTCTGCGCGGTCTGGGCGGGTATGGTAATCCAGCACCACCTAAAAGGCGACGACAAGAAGACGCCATTCGACTTACTGGTCATCAAGATGCTCGCGCAGGAGGCCGATAATCCGAACAGCGTCACTTTTTACTCCGTGGATAAGTACCTGCACTATCCCATCTGGTTTTACCTGGAGACTCTGAAGGCCGGTAAGATCACGGGGTTCGGGTCGCCCCTACCCGCCGACCGCGGCAAACTGGCCGCCGGCGCGGCTCGCATCGAAGTCAAGAATCACGTCAATATAGACGAAGCTAAAGGAACGCACTTCTGGGTAGGGTACAGCTCCGCGTGGCAGGAAAAACTATCTCCCGAGGCGATCCTGACGGCACGGGGCTGCCGCACCGGCGCGGACGTGACGGTGCGCGACCGCTACCACTCGTCCACGGTCTTCCCGGTGTGGTGCCCAGAATAGGCTGCTGCACACCCAGGAAGGGCGGGTTACCAACCCGCCGCAGGATGCCATCCTGCCCCACCGGATCTTCCCGGTGTGGTGCACAGTCCGGTTGTCCCGTCAATCCTTCAGGGGAGTCATAAGTGGATAGCCTCATAGATTAAAGCACTTCGTGAGAGATGTCAGCCGAAAGGTCCCATGCGGCGCTATCATGGAAGCAAGGGATGCAACAATGATTTCAACGAGGCTGATCCATTGGATCGAGTCCAATGGTGACCAAATTATCGACCGCGCGGCGGCTCAAATCAGCCGTGAACCTGAGATGACTCACGGCAAGCCCATCGAGGACTATGCGTTGCGCGGATTAGGGCACGACCTTGTACACCATCTCGGCGATCTGCTCTCGTCCGGAAACGGGCATGATCTGGCTCGTCGCTATCAGCGCTTCGGCAAGCTCTGCTATGACCAGGAAATTCCACTCCACGAAACTCTGCGCGGGATGAGCCTGCTACGCGAAAAAATGCTCGACATCTCGCAGGAAAACATGATCTCCAACAGCAGCGTCGAGCTTTACGCGGTGGAGGAATTGGAGCGGAGTTTGGGCCGTTTCTTCGACCGTCTGGCGATCCACATAGTGCGCGGCTTCGAAGAGGCTGCCCGGAAGCCCGCGGTGCGAACGGCTACTCATTGACCGGGTTGATGTCGGTGGGCAGCGCCTTCAGTCCGTCGATGGCGTGCTGCATGTTGGGACGGATCACGCCCAGGGTATCGAGCATCTTTTTCGCCGCGGCGTAGTCGCCTTGCGCTTCGATGGTCATCAGGTCGTGGCATAAGTCGCGCACGGCGCCTTTGACTTTGGTCATGTCGACGGTGAAGCCACCTTGTGGATTGGCGGCGAAAGCGCCCTTGTCGACAAGATAGTTGAATTGCAGCGCCATGCCCTTGCCGTGTGCTTCCGTGAGTCCGAACCGCACGGAGCGGAACGCCGAGGCCAGAAACGTGGTGTAAAGCTGGCGCTCCGCCGCGGGGCCGTGCGCCATGCCGTGGTCAAAGAAGTACTGCATCATGAAGAGACCCGTCACGTCGGCCTTGGCTTCTTCAATGGCGCTGTAAAGCTCCTTCAATTCCTGGCGCGGCGAGGTGTCGCGGCCTGCGACGTGGATCTGGTGCGGCCCGATTCCGTGGCTCAACTCGTGCGCCAGAATGTGCATGAAGAAATAGTCGAAGCTGAGGTCCTCTTTGTCCTTCTGCGGCAGGACGCGCGCCGCGATGGGCACCAGGATGCTGTCGAACTTGGCCTCCTGAATGTTCTTCAGCATGACGCGCTTGCTGCCTTTTTCCTGCACTACGCGCTCGTCGTTGGGCAGATTGAAGGCCGCCGTCCGCACGCCGTGGGCGCCATCGCCGGCCGCCAGCACTTCGTTCACCACGCGGATGGGCGCCGCCGCTCCCAGTTTGGGATTGCGGTACCGCGCGTCGATCGGCAGGTTGTTCTCCACTTCCTGCAGGCGCCCGGCGAACTCCTTGAGATGGCCGGTCTCCCGGTCGTCGCGGATGGTGATATACGCTTCGAACCCCGCCTTATATCCGAATAACTCATCGTTGTAAGTTTCGTAAGGGCCGATGGTAATATCGAGCGGCGCGTCCAGGTCCATCCAGGCTAAGTCGCTCGCGTAGTAATCGTTGGATAGGAACGCATCGGCGCGCAGCGTGAGGAATTTGCGGAGCGACGCGTTATCGGTAAGGGTCGCGGCCTCCCGCAACAACCCCGCGGCCTTGTGCAAATCGGCCGCGTACGCCGTGCTGTAGGGGACAAAGGTGAGCTTCCGGGAAGCATCGCGGCGGATGAGCGTAAAGAATCCCTCGGCCTGCTGGCGGTCGGCCGGCGACAGCGTTTTCGCCCACGCTTCGAACTCTTCGCGATTCATATCTTCGGGGTAGAAGTTCGCACCCAGCGGCTTGCGGGCGGGTACTCCGGGGATGAAAGCGGTATGGCCATCGAGGTCGGCCCAGGGCCCTTTATTGAGCCAGAAGTAGCGGGCGCGTGCCTGGCCAAGCGGAGTCTTGTCCTCCTGCAGCTTGGCGTAAAGGGCGCGCGTACCGCCCCATAGTTGGTCCATGAAAAGGTAATTGAGGACGCGCGCGGCGTCCAGCAATTTGGGCAGGGCTCTGCGGTCGGCGGCGGAGAGCGATGACTCGTCGTATTTCGGCGTGACGGCGGCGAAGCGCGCGTTCATTTCTTCTAGCTGAGAGAGAGTGGGCATAACGGCTGCGGCGGCCAGTAGAACCAGCACAGGCTTCATGCCTTAGATGGTATCGCGGCGCGCAGGCGCGGGGGGGCCGCGGAGTACAATTGACGTGCACGTCAAGACATCACACTTCCGGCAGACCTCCTGGAACGGGTTGACCGGATCGATTCCAATCGGTCTGCATTCCTGGAGCGGGCTGCACTGGTCTATCTTGCCCGCCTGGAACATCCCGCCGGGATCGCAGGGACATAGCAATTATCAACCGGCACGCGCGGCGCTTGAATCGCGGAGCCCTGGAGACTATCGAGTACCAGGTTTACGGGGATCGCGAGCTCCGGGCTTCCTCCGCAAACAGCGTGTCTTTGTCGTCCTGAGCCGCCAGGCGTTGATCGATTCGCGGTTCTCTTCCGTAATCTGCGCACCGGTTTACTCCCGGCATGATGGTCTGAGTACCCAGGTCCGCGCGATGAGCTCGTAAGTCTTCCAAAGGCCGTGCTGACTCACTACGTCGGGTCGGTTGGGCCGGTGTCCCTTGGCCAATCGGAGCGAGCGTTATCGGTCGCATTAGGGCTGGACAGCCTGGAGCCCTTCGATCTGACGCTCCAATAGAAAGGGCGGTTGCGTCCAGCGCTACTCTGCCTTGAGCGTTTCCACCGGGTCCACAGCCGCTGCCCGCCGGGCCGGCAGGTAACTGGCCAGCAACGCGGCCGACAACAAGACCACCGGTACGGCGGCGTAGGTGAGCGGGTCCATGGGAGCGATGCCGAATAACAGCGAAGCCATCAGGCGCGTCAGGCTCGCCGCCGCCACCAGCCCGATGGCCACGCCGACTCCCGCCAGGGCCAGTGCATGGCGCATGAACATTCGCCTCAACTCGCTGGGCGGCGCGCCCAGGGCCAGGCGGATGCCGATTTCGCGCCGGCGCTGCGATACCGCGTACGCCATCACCCCGTAGATGCCGATAATCCCGAGCAGCAGCGCCATCGCGCCGGCAATTCCGAGCATCACCAGCGTGAAGGAAGTTCGCGCCATGGATCCGGCGTAGATGTCCTCCATGGTTCGCGTGGACGCTACCGAAAGGCTCGCGTTCACTGCCCAGACGGCTTGCCGCACCTGGTTCAAGAAACCTTGCGTGCCGGTGCGATCGCTGCGCACGGCGAACGTCACGGAGCGCAAAACGTCCAGCGGACCGGGTCCGTACAGACCGGGCATCATGGTTGGCCAGTAGACCGTTTCGGGCGCCTTCTTCTGCACGCCGTTCTGGTGGACGTCTTCCACCACGCCGACCACCTCCCTCCATGGCGATCCCGGAAACTCGTGCAGGCGTTTGCCCACGGCGGCGGAAGATGAGCCCCACAATTCGCGCGCCAGGTTCGCGGACACCATCACCACGGGTCTTTGGTTATAGACGTCGATCCAGGTAAGTTCGCGCCCGGCCATCATCCGCGTACCGGCGGTTTGAAAAAGACCGGGCGAAACATAAAGGAAGAGCCGCATGGGCGGCACCGCGCCGGTATCCGTCTTGTCCTCGGCAAACACGGCGTCCCAGTTGGAGTCGAACCCTTCCATCGGCATCTGGCTGGCGAATCCCACGGAGGTCACGCCGGGAATCGCCGCCACGCGATCGACAATCTCATTCTGGATGCGAAGCACCCGTTGCGGCTCCGCCACCAGGGACGGCGGAATGGAGATGCGCATGGTTTGCAAATGCTCCGCATGCGTGAATCCCGGCTCCACGGTGCGCAGCGCCTCGAAGGTGCGAATCATCAGGCCGGCGCTGACCAGCAGTACCATCGCCATGGCCACCTGGGCCACCACTAGCAGATTTCGCGTGCGATGACGCTCGCGGCTGATGCTCGCCCCGCGGCCGGCGCTGCGCAGAGCCGTGGAGATCCCCGGACCGGCGTATTTAACGGCCGGGATCAATCCGAAGAGCAGCCCCGAAAAGAGCGATAGCAGTAGGGTGAAGACGAGGGCTCGCGGGTCAATGGAGATTTCGCCCAGGCGAGGCAGATTCGCCGGTCCGATGGCCGTGAGCAGCCGCAGGCCGCACTCGGCCACTCCGATTCCGAGCACGCCGCCCAGCAAGCCCAGCGTCAAGCTCTCCACCAGCAGAGTGCCGACAATGCGCGCGGTGCCGGCGCCGAGTGCCGAACGTAAAGCCAATTCCTGCCGCCGCACTTCCGCCCGCACCAGCAGCAAATTCGTCACGTTCGCGCAAGCGATCAGCATCACCAGCCCGATGGTTCCCATCACCACCCACAAGACATCGCTGACGCCGCCAACCACCTCCTGCTTGAGGGGGCGGATGGCCGGCGTGATTCTCCAGTTCTCATAAAAGTGGCTATCGGTGCCGGGACCGTTCGACCAGGAATCCATCCAGACAGGGAGCAAACGCGCCAGGTCGGCATTGGCTTGCGTGATGGCGACTCCCGGCTTCAGGCGGGCGACACCCTGGAATCCGAAGCCGGCCATGGGGAGCTTGTTGCGCATGAACGCGACCGGCACGATGAGGTCGAAATCGGCATTCACAATCCGGAAGCCCTGGGGCATCACGCCGACGATGGTACGCGGGAACGAGTCTACCGTAATGTTCCGGCCGATCACCGACCGGTCGCCACCGAAGCGCCGCTGCCAGTACCCGTAGCTGAGCATCACAGTTGTGGAGCGCCCGGAGAAACTGCCGGGCTCCGGCGCGCCCGGAATCTGGTCGGCATCCGAGAGCCAGCGCCCCACCGCGGGCGGAACGGCGAACGCTTGCAGCACGCCATCGCTGACGGATACGACGCGAACCTCTTCCGGCTCGGCCAGGCCGGTGACGCTCGCCGTTCCCGGGATCCACACTCCCATCGATTGAAACGTGCGGTTATGCTCCGAGTAGGTGTAATACAAGGACGGCGAAAGCGGCAGGCCCTCAGAGAAACTCGCCAGTCCCGCGGCGCCGGGTGCGATCTGCCGGAGCGCCACCAATTCCTCCGCATGGGGATAATGCAGGGGCTTGAGCAGCACGCAATTGACTACGCTAAACACCGCCGTATTGGCCCCGATTCCGATGGCGAGAGTGAGCAGCGCCACGGCGGTGAACATGGGGCTGTGGCGGAGCGCGCGCACGCCGTAGCGTACGTCGCGGACCAGGGTATCCAGGAAATCGACGGTGTTCATGCGGTAAATCTCCTCTCGAATCAACGTGCTATTGCCCAATTTGCGGCGGGCCGCCGCGCGCGCTTGCGTCTCGGGCATGCCGCGCGCCAGATTGTCGTCAGTCTCTATCTGCACGTACGATTCGATCTCCTCGAATCGCTCGCGATCCCATTTCGCCCGCCCAAAAAGATACCGCCAGTTCATCGCCTTCACTCCGCGGCCGGTTTCAGGATACGGCCAATCGCGCGCACCACCTGCTCCCAACGCGCCGTCTGCGCGGTCAACTGCTTGCGGCCGTCCGGGGTCAGGCGGTAATACTTTGCCTTACGGTTATTCTCGGAAGTTCCCCAGAAGGACGCGATCCAGCCGCGGCCTTCCAGCCGGTGTAAGGCGGGGTACAGAGACCCGTGCTCAATCTGCAGCACCTCCTCCGATCCGCGCTCGATGGCATGGGCGATGGTGTGTCCGTGGGCAGGGGCGAGGACCAGCGTCTGCAGGATCAGCAGATCGAGCGTTCCCTGGAGCATTTCGCTTTGAAGAGGCGATTCGTTTCTGGGCATTGGTTCCAATATACTCCGGTCGGTGATCGACTGGTAAACACCATGAGATACGTTCCAGAAGCGATTTTTGTTCCGAAGATTCTTAGAAAGATGGTCTAGTGGTCGTAGACTCCATAAACGACCGGCGCGTGGCGGCCGTTAATGTACATATGCGCCTGATGGAGGAACTCGTTGCGGATGGCCGCTATGCGCTGCGTGGCATGCGGCGCGCTCCGGGGTTTACTGCCGTAGCGGTGCTCACGCTGGCGCTGGGGACGGGCGCCAATACGGCGATGTTCAGCGTGCTCTACGGGGTATGGCTCTCACCGGCGAAGTACCCGCACGCGGAACGGCTGGTGGATCTCAGCATGCGGCAGTCGGGCGGCCATAGATTCACGGGAGGCACGTCCCACGCGAATTTGGCCGACTGGAAGGCGCAAGCCACTACCATCGAAGCCTTCGGAGCACACCGGTACGCGCACCAGGTGAACGTCACGG
>CAZARO010000072.1:0-3522 GCA_964487165.1 uncultured Solibacteraceae bacterium
GCGCTTACGCTGGATCAAGTCAACTGTACGCATTATGAGACACTTAGCGTACCATTCCAAGTAGTGCAAAGTAAAGGAAGGGGTTTTCCGGAAAGCGAGCGGCGATACGCTGTCAGCGCCCGCGGCGCAATCCATGGAGTCTGAGAAGCTAAGTGGGGCAGGTTGGCAACCTGCGGCGGGTTGGTAACCCGCTAAGCCCGTACCATCGATACAGCGGAAGGCCGATTACCAATCGGCCGCAGGATGCCATCCTGCCCCACTTGGGAGACCCTGTGCCAACCACTTGACAGCTGTCAGCTGCCAGCTTCACTGAAACTTCGCGATCGTCCCCCGCGGCCCCACCGCCCATCCCGCATTGCCGGAAGCGAAGCTCACCGCGTTGTAATTGCCGCTATCGACAGGCGTCCAGTTCTGCCCGCCATCCGTCGAGATGTCGGCGCCGGACGTGCCTACGGCGATCCAGAGCTTTCGGTCGGAGACATACGCCACCGCCGAGCGGAAGCCCTTGGGCGGCGCGCCCGTGGGTGCGGTCCACGTCTTGCCGCCATCCGAGGTCAGCGCGACATTGCCGATGGGTTCGTTTGCCTTCGAATAGTCGCCGCCGACGGCGATGCCATGCTGCGCGTCGGAGAATTCGAGCGAGAAGATGCCGGCGTTGGCGGAATCGGCGCGGATCGGCGTGGAGGCCACGGACCAGGTGCGGCCGGCGTCTGAGGAATGGTACACGCGGGCCGCGTCCTTCCCGCCCGTGCCGATCCACACATCGCGATCGCCCAGCACCGCAATGCCCGTGCCGCTGGCGGCGAAAGCGCCCTCTCCGGGCAGTGCCGGCGGCATTTTCAGGCGCTGCCACGTGGCGCCGCCGTCGGCCGTGGCCATCGCCACCATCCGGCCGTACACCTGGTCGCCCACCAGGATGCCGTGTGTCGGATTCCAGAATGCCATCTCGTCGAAGAAGCCCTCGGCGTCGGAATTTTGGAGCGAGAGCGTCCAGTGCGCGCCGCCGTCGGTAGTCTTGTAGACCCGCGAGGTGGCGCCTTTCCCGATGCTCAGCAGGTAAGCCGTGTCGGCGTCGACGCCCTGCACGTCCCGGAAATCGAGTGTCTCGGCGCCCGGCACCGCCGCGGCGATCCAGTACGCACCGCCGTCGGTGGTACGAAGGTAGGTTCCATGATTGCCGCTCGCCCAGACGATCTGATCGCTCACCGCCCAGACGCCGCGCAGCGAGGCTGCGGTGCCGCTCGTCTGCACGGTGAAGGTTTGCGCCCATGCGGTCGCGGCGATGAAAAACGGGAGGATGGCTCGCATAGCGATTCAGGATACCTCGGGAATCAGTGCTGAGGTGCGGCGCGCCCCTTCAACTCTTCCAGCAGCTTTTGCGCCGCATCGAAATCGGGGCTGATACGCAGCGCCGCTTCACACTCCGCGATGGCGTCCGGTAGCCGGGCGGGCGTGTGGGACAGCGCGTTCGCCAGGTAGAAGTGCGCCTCCGCGAAGCTGGGGTCGATGCGCAGAGCCTCCTGGTACTCCGTGATAGCGTCGGGCAGACGGCCGGGGATCTGCGACAGCGCGTTGGCCAGGTTCACGCGCTGGCGGACGAGGCCGGGCTTGATCTGGAGGGCCGCCTGGTATTCGGCGATGGCATCCGGCAAGCGGCCGGGAATCTGCGCCAGGGCGTTGCCGAGATTGGCGTGCGCTTCCGCCAGATCGGGTTCCATCCGCAGCGCGTCACGGTACTGCGCGATGGCGTCCGGCAGGCGGCCCGGAAGCTGAGACAGGACGTTTGCCAGGTTGTAGTGCGCCTCCACGTAATCGGGTTTCAGCCGCAGGGCTTCCCGATATTCCGCGATAGCGTCGGGCAGTTTCTCCGGCATCCCCGAATGAACCAGCGCGCTGCCCAGATTGAAGTGCGCTTCCGGGTAATTGGGTTCGATCTCGAGCGCCGCCCGGTACTCGGCGATGGCGTCGGGCATACGGCCGGGCTGTTGCACCAGCAGAAGCCCCAGATTATTGTGCGCCAGCCAACTCGCGGGATTGCGCGCGAGCGTGGTCCGGTAGAGTGTTTCGAGATCGGCGTACGTACCGCTCTGCACCCAGGTCAGGCCGAAGAGAGGCAGCAGGAATACGGCGGCCAGAGCCATTCGCCATGCGTTCGACAACGCCAGGCGCCGGGCTTCGCCGGCAAGGGCCGCGGTTATCGGAACGATGAGCGCCAGGCTGGCCAGATACTGGAAATGATCGGCGACGAAGGAGTAGCGGAACGGCAGGACGTTGAGGAAGCCGAGCACGGGGAAAAGCGTCCCCACGAAGAGCAGGAATGCGGCCAACGGTCCGCGATTGCGGCGCGCCACGGCGCAGAGACCGATTGCTACCGCCAACGTGGCCGCGGGGAAGATCCACTGCCACCACACGCCCGCGTCCAGGTGCCAGCGCGGGTACGAGAAAGCGAGATTCGCCGGCCACACCAGCTTGCCCGCGTAGAACCAAATGGCGCGGCCCGCGAGCAGGCACCGCTGCGGCAGCGTGAGCGCGAATGCCACGCCGGTGGCGCCGATGTAGGTCCGCTCCACCCACGCGGTAAACAACCCGGCAGGTACGCCGAGCGCGATCCATGGGAGCAATGGCAGCACGTCGCTGCGCCAGCTAAGCCGTCCGCGCCGCCACCAGACGATCACCAGAAGGGCCGCGGGGAGGGTCGCGCTTACCGTCTTGGTCAGCAACGCCAGAACGAACAGCCCGGTGGCCAGGACGTACTGCGATTTCCGGCGCGTGTCGTAAAAGTGCAGGTAGAGGAGAGCGGAGGTCAGATAGAAGACTCCCGATAGCGTGCTTTTCTGCTCCGAAATCCAGGCGACAGCTTCCACGCACACCGGGTGCAGGGCGAAGACAAAGCCCGCCGCCCAGGCGCCCGCCAGCGAAAGCCGTTTCGCGATCAGGACCACCAGGCACGCCGCTGCGGTGTGCAGCAGGAGGTTGGTGAAATGATAGCCCAGCACGGTATCGCCCCAGATGCGGTGTTCCAGCCAGAATGCGCTGTGCAGCAACGGATAATACTGTTGGGTCGCGCCCAGGTCGAACCAGATTCGCCAAAGTCCGTGCAGGGATTCGAGCTCCGGCCGGGTGACGTGGCTTTCATCGTCCCAGAGGAGGCTGCCCTGGAGTGCCGGCCAATACGCTATCAGGGTGCTGCAAAAGAGGAGCGCGCAGAGAGCCAGCTGCGTTACGGGATACCTTTGCGAACGCTCAGGGGCGACTTCCTGGAGATCTTTGCGCCTCGCCGGGCGCTTCTTGGACATGCCCCAAAATGATACCGCGCGGGGGCCTTGCTCTTGGCGAGGTCCGCTGGGGGGCTTAACTGATCTGGGGGCTCCGTCGTACTAAACCCCGCAACCGCTCCTTTGCAGTCGCGGCTCAGTAACGGGTGTCGCACGCCCGTGAGCCCCGTCTTATCGATCACCGGACGGTTCCCTTTGCAGTCGCGGCTCAGTAACGGGTGTCGCACGCCCGTGAGCCCCGTCTTAT
>CAZARO010000072.1:3622-11118 GCA_964487165.1 uncultured Solibacteraceae bacterium
CGATCACCGGACGGTTCCCTTTGCAGTCGCGGCTCAGTAACGGGTGTCGCACGTCTGCAGCAACTAACCGAGCCGCGACCGCAAGGGAGCGGTTTCCTGGCGACCAATCCCCCAAAACCCTTAGGCACCCGGCGCTGGGGGCGACCGATCTGAGGGAGACCGTTTCGGGTGGACCGCTCCCTGGCGGTGGCGGCTCGGTAAGCGGTGGCGGCTCGGTAAGCGGTGGCGGCTCGGCAACAGGCACGCTGATTCGGTAAGCAAACACCGCTCCGCGTTGCGGCCCGCGCCCGCTCCTTATATAATTGTTAACAACTTTGGGCACTTGGAGATCGATGCTGCGTCGCGACGTATTCGTGTTGGTGGCGAGTCTTGCCGCGCCCGGCGCGCAAGCCGCCAGTTCCGGGTTGGAGCAGCAGTTCGCCCAAACCGTTCGCCCCTTCGTCGAGCAATATTGCGCCGCCTGCCATAGCGGCGATCAGCCGGCCGCGCAATTCGATCTCGAATCCTACACCACACTCGCATCCGTGGTCCGCGACAACCCGCGCTGGGCTCTGGCGGCCGGCCGGCTCACGGCCAAGGAGATGCCGCCTGCCCCCATGCCGCAGCCGCCCGCGGCGCTCCGCCAGCAGGTGATCGACTGGATCAAAGCCATGCGTACCGAAGAAGCCCGCAAGAACGCGGGCGACCCGGGCATGGTGCTGGCGCGCCGCCTGAGCAACGCCGAGTACAACGACACCATCCGCGATCTTACCGGCGCCGATATCCGGCCCACGCGCGAGTTTCCGGTGGACCCGGCCAATCCCGAAGGCTTCGACAACTCGGGCGAATCGCTCACCATGTCGCCCGCGCTGTTGAACAAATACCTGAAAGCCGCGCGCGAGGTGGCGGATCACATGGTGCTCACGCCCGATGGTTTCGATTTCGCCTCGCACCCCATGCTGGTGGAGACCGATCGCGACCGCTACACCATCCAGCGCATCGTGGATTTCTACAAGCGCCAGCCCACCGACTATGCCGACTACTTCGAGGCTGCGTGGCGCTACAAGTACCGGTCGATTCTCGGCAAGCCCAACGCCACGTTGGCTTCGACCGCGGCGGACGCCAAGGTCAGTGCCAAATATCTGGCCATGGTCTGGCCGCTGCTAGACGAGTCGGCCGCGAAGGCCGCCGAAGAAGTGGGCCCCATCGCTAAATTGCAGGCCATGTGGCGCGCGCTGCCGGTGCCCAACGCCAACCAGTTGGACCCGAGGAGCACTCCGCTACGCGAGCAATGCCTGGAAATGCGCGATTTCGTCACCAGGATCCGCAACCATACGGCGATGGAATTCACGGCGCCGAAAGTGCACGGATTGCCTCCCGGCTCGCAGCCTCTGTTGAACTGGAAGCTGTACCAATTCGACGCGCACCGGCGCGATTTCGAGCCCAAAGATCTGCTCAACGATAGCGACACGCCGCCGGCCGTGCCGGCTATCCCGCACTATCCCGATCTGCATATGGAAGCTGCGCCGCGCTGGGCCGCCCTTTCGGCGAAAGCCCGCTCGGGCGATGCCGACCTGGTGGTGCCCGCCGCCGAACGTGGCCGTTATGAGGCTTCCTTCGCGCGCTTCGCGTCCATTTTTCCGGACGCCTTCTACGTGAGCGAGCGCGGACGCTATTTCCCCGACGATTCGGATGATAAGGGCCGCTTTCTGAGCGCCGGCTATCACAACACCATGGGCTACTTCCGCGACGATACGCCGCTCATGGAACTGATCCTTGACGAGAAGGGCCAGAAAGAACTGAATCGCCTGTGGGATGAGTTCGATTTCATCGCCGATTACACCAGCCGCACGTTCGTGCAGTATTACTACAATCAGAGCGGCGAAGTTCTCGGCAAGGGCGCGGAGTCCGGCTCGCCACGTCCGGAAGGCCACGAAGTGACCGATTCGGAGGTGATTTTCCACCTCCGCGACCAATATCTGGCCAAGGCTGCGGCCGACGAGAACAACGACGCCAGCGCCGCCGAGGCCATCCGCACCCACTTCCAGCGCGTCAACGATACCTTGCGCGGGCTCGAAAAAGAACGCGCCGGCGCGCAGCCGCTGCACTTGCAGGCGCTGGTCAAATTCGCGGCGCGGGCCTATCGCCGGCCGCTTTCGAAAGCCGAGAGCGACGACATTTTGGCGTATTACCACCAGCTCCGCGAAAAGGAAGGGCTCTCCCACGAAGAGGCGATCCGCGATTCCATCGTGAGCGTGCTGATGTCGCCCGATTTTTGTTACCGCATCGATCTGCGCAGCACCGGCCCTGCGACGGGTTCCGTGAGTCCGCTCACAGGCTACGAATTGGCCAGCCGCCTGAGTTACTTCCTGTGGTCGAGCATGCCCGATAAGGAACTGCTGGCGCATGCGGCGGCGGGCGACCTGGGGCGCCCCGAGGTGCTGCTGGCGCAGGCGCGCCGCATGTTGAAGGACGGCCGCGCCGGCGGAATGGCCACCGAGTTCGCCGGCAACTGGCTCGATTTCCGGCGCTTCGAGACCATCAGCTCGGTGGATCGCGAGCGTTTCCCCAGCTTCACCAACGATCTCCGCGAGGCCATGTTCCAGGAGCCCATCAAGCTCATCGAAGACGCCATCCGCAACGATCGTTCGGTGCTCGACTTGATTTATGGCGACTACACCTTCGTCAACCCGTCGCTGGCCAAACATTACGGCATGCCCGTGGTGGGCGGCGGCGAAGACAATTGGGTGCGCGTGGACAACGCCGGCATGTATGGACGCGGCGGCCTGTTGCCCATGGCCGTTTTCCTCACCGAGAACTCTCCCGGACTGCGCACCAGCCCGGTGAAGCGCGGCAACTGGGTGGTGAAAAAGGTTCTCGGCGAGGTGATCCCGCCGCCGCCCCCGGTGGTGCCCGAACTGCCGAGCGACGAGGCCAAAAGCGACCTGCCGATTCGCGAAAAACTGGAGCAGCATCGTGCTAACCCGCTGTGCGCCGGGTGCCACGCGAAGTTCGATTCCTTCGGCCTGGCGTTCGAAGGCTACGGACCGATCGGCGACGTCCGTACCAAAGATCTCGCCGGCCGCCTGGTGGACGCCATGGCGACATTTCCGGGCGGCAGCCAGGGCTCCGGCTTCCAGGGTATCCAGCAGTACATCCGCGAGCATCGCCAGAACGAATATCTCGAAAATATCAGCCGCAAACTGCTGGCCTACGCGCTCAACCGCTCGCTGCAATTGTCCGACGAGCCCATGATCGAGCGCATGCAAGCCCGGTTGGCGGCCAATGGGTACCGCTTCGGCACGCTGGTGGAGACCATCGTCACGAGCCCGCAATTTCTCAACAAACGAAATCCCGAGTGGCACGAAAGAACGGCCGCAACCAAGGAAAGGTGAAGCACATGTCGCAATCCAAATCGCATTCCGCAGGACGCATTACCCGCAGGACGGTGCTCCGCGGCGCCGGGGTCACCATGGCGCTGCCGTGGCTGCCTTCGCTCTCCGCATTTGCCGACACCACGCCGCCGCCGGCCGCCTTTCCGAAGCGATTCGCGGTGATGTTCATGGGCTGCGGCATCAACGAAGACCAGTGGAGCGCGGAAGGCAGCGGCGCGGACATGAAGCTCACCGGATCCCTGCGCGTGATGGAACCGCTGAAGCAGAAAATCAACGTCATCGACGGCCTTTACAATCACGCCGCGGTGGGGCACGGCATTCACCCCGCGCAAACCGGCAGCCTGCTCTCCGGCGTGGACATTCAGAAGGGCGCCATCATTCATTCGGGCGTCTCCATGGACCAGATGATCGCCAACGCAGTGGGCCAGGACACCGCGCAGTCGAGCATTGTGCTGGCCTGCGAGCAGCCCATGACGGGCTACCACGAAACCAACTATTCGCTGGCCTATAGCTCGCACATTTCCTGGCAGAGCCCCGATTCGCCGGTGCCGGTGGAAGTGTACCCGTCGCTGGCGTTCGACAGCCTGTTCGAGAATCGCGGCAGCCTGCGCAACATGAGCATTCTCGACCGCGTGAAAGACCGCGCCGAAGCGCTCACCCGGCAGATCAGCGCCAGCGACAAGAGTAAGCTCGACGAATATCTCAGCAGCGTGCGCGAAGTGGAAAAGCGCGTGGACGGAATGCGCAAGGTGAAAGAGGCGGCCGACGACCAGGCGAAGCTGAACAACCGCCCCGCGTACACTATGCCGCGGCCCGCCGACGGGCTCCCCGAGGACTTGCGCGAGCACGCCCGCCTGCTGTGCGACATTGTCGCCATCGCATTCCAGACCGACCGCACGCGCGTGGCCAGCCTGATTCTGGCGCGCGATCTTTCCGCGCAGATCTACCCGTTCATCGACGTGAAGGACGGCCATCACGGCGCCTCGCACTCCAATAATAACGACGCGTACGAGCGCATCACCAACTTCCACTTGAGCCAGTTGGCCTACCTGGCCGGCAAGCTGGACGCCATGCCGGAGGGCAACGGCACGGTGCTCGACAACTCCTGCCTGATGTGGCTTTCCAATATGTGGATCGGCCGCAAGCACGACAACTCCCGATTACCGCTGGTGCTGGCCGGCGGTTTGGGCGGTACGCTCGAGACTGGCCGGACGCTGAATTACCTGGATGCCGGGGACGACAACCGCCGCATGTGCAGCTTGTACCTGTCGATCATGGATCGCATGGGTGTCAAGCTGCAGAGCTTCGGCGATTCGACCGCGCGCCTCGCGAATCTGTAGGAAGTTCGAGCCGACCTCAGAGTAAGTGTTCGAATATTCGCGTTTAAGATCTGATGTAAGAGTCCAAGAACTAAGAGCCAGGCGCCGAGACTTTGTTTCGCAGCCTGTACGTTGTTGAATTCTGGTTGGCACATGGCGTCCAAAGTGGGGCAGGATGGCATCCTGCGGCCGATTGGCAATCGGCCTTCCGCCGCGTCGACGGTGCGGACCGGGCGGGTTGCCAAACTCCCCCACTTAGACTTCTCAAAGCTGAAAGCTGACAGCGGCTTCTCCTCCTGGCGTCCGCCCGCAAGTTTCGATAACCTGGAGTCTCCGCGCCACGTCGATAAAACTATGTCCCGATCGGTTTGTGCCATTCTTCTCTTATTCGCTCTTGCGAGCCTCTTGCCAGCGGTGCCGCCGCCCGGCCACGAATGGATGGTGTTGCTCACGGAGCCTTCCGTAGTCGAGCGGTTTCCGGGGCGCATCGAGCAGACGCGGGCCGTCTCCGCTACTTATCGCCAGCACCTGCGCGACGTGCAGTCGAGCGTACGCACGCAGATTGAAGCCCAGTCCGTCAAAGTCACCGGTGGCGTCCAGCACTTGCTCAACGGTATATTCGTGAACGCTACGCCGGCACAGGCGGCGGCTTTGCGGAATCTGCCGGGGGTCGCGGCGGTGGTGCCTATGCGGCGCTTTCACTTGAGGGACCAACTGACGCTGAGCAATGTCCAACAGGCCTGGAGCAGCGCGGCGATCGGTGGGGCCAGCAATGCCGGCGCGGGGCTGAAGATCGCGGTCATCGATACCGGGATCGACCAGACCCATCCTTCGTTTCAGGACAGCACGCTCACGCCTCCCGCGGGCTTTCCCAAGTGCGACACCTACCTGGTGGGGACCGCCACGGAGTCGGACTGCGCTTTCACCAGCAATAAGGTGATCGTGGCCCGTAGTTATGTGGGCACCGGCGCCGCGGGCACTTCGCCGGCCGATTCGCGGCCCGACGATAATTCCGCGCGCGACCTGATCGGGCACGGAACCGCGGTGTCATCGGTGGCCGCGGGCGTGGCATCGTCGTTCGGTACGACGGCCATTTCGGGCGTGGCGCCGAAGGCCTTTCTCGGCAATTACAAAATCTACGGCTCGCCGGAACTCGGCGGCAGCGCGTCGGAAGCGGGGATCATCGAAGCGTTGGACGATGCCGTGACGGATGGTATGGACGTGGTGAATTTCTCTTCCGGCGCCCCGGCCACGGACTCGCCGACTGCCAGCGGCAGCGTCTGCGGCAATCAGGCGGGCCAGCCTTGCGACGCACTCGCCGCGGCGTTTGAAAACGCCATGAAGAACGGACAGGTCATCGCCGTGGTGGCGGCGGGAAATTCTGGCGCCACCGGATATCAATACCTGAGCAATCTGGCAGCCACCTACGGCACGATTAATTCGCCCGCGTACACGCCCTCCGTGATCGCGGCGGGCGGCATTGAAAACGACGTCGCCTACGGCGATACCATCGACGTGTCGGGGAATAATGTTCCCGCGGATCTGGCGACACTTTCGGCCTTTCCCGCGTCGGACAGCGTGGTGCTGCCCGCTCCCCTCACCGCGCCGGTGGTGGACGTCACGCAGGTTGGCGACGACCCTCTATTGTGCAACACGCCCTCGGCCGGCTCGCTGGCCGGCGCGGTGGCTCTGATTACGCGGGGCACCTGTAATTTCAGCGTGAAGCTGCCGAATGCGCAGGGAGCCGGCGCCCGCGGCGTCATCATTATCGACAACCAGTCCAGCCCTTCCAGCCTGACGGGTTGGGGCGACCTGGGCGGCGCCACCATTCCAGCGTTGATGATCAGCCAATCGGACGGGGCGAATCTGCTGGCTTTTGTGGACGCCAACACCTCGACCACAGTGACGCTGAACACCCAACAGAGCCAGGTGCCGGCGACCGCCGTGGGATTGATTCCCGAGTCCGTGGCGTACTTCGCATCGCGCGGGCCAAGCGTCGGCAACTACGGGTTGAAGCCCGATCTCTCGGCCGCGGCGACCAATTTTCTGCTGGCGGCAGAAGATGTGGATCCCTTCGGCGAACTGTTTTCGTCCACCCGGTACACTGTGGAAGATGGCACCAGTTTTGCGACCCCCATGGCAGCGGGCGCAGCCGCCCTGGTGAAGCAGGCGCAGCCCAAGCTGACGCCGCTGCAGGTGAAATCGGCGCTGGTTAATTCGGCGACGCTCTCCGGACTTCTGAATGAGGCCGGAACGGCTCCGGCAACGCTGGCCGATGTCGGCTCGGGATTGCTGCAAGCGCAGAACGCGGTGGCCTCGCCGGTTCAGTTTGTACCCTCGACGGTCTCATTCGGCTCGGTGGCTGGCGCGCTGCCGGCGGCGCAAACGCTGGCCGTCACCAACAGTTCGGGGTCGCCCCTCACGCTCAGTTTCAACGTTGCCCCCACCATCGCATCTACCACCACCCAGGTGCAGGTAAACGGCGCCAGCACCACCACCCTGGCCATTCCGGCGGGCCAGAGCTCGTCGATCTCGATTGGGCTTTCCGGCACGGTGCCGGCCGCGGGACGCTATGAAGGCACGATAAACGTCAGCGGAGCCCCGGTTCCCCTGCACATCCCGTACATGTTTGTAGTGCCCAGCAACACGCCATACGATGTAATCCTGCTGAACCCCTCGGACGGCTTCGACGGCCCGGTGAGCCAGGCGATTCCGGACGGGTACGGCCCGTTCATCATTCGCCTTATAGACCGCTTCGGCACTGCGGTACCCAACGTGGCGGTGCGATGGGCGGAAGTGCAGG
>CAZARO010000073.1:0-11085 GCA_964487165.1 uncultured Solibacteraceae bacterium
CCGGCCGGGGCCCGTCCTGTTTCAGCGCGCGGCCCAGCAAAGCCGTGGCTTCGGCGTCGTCGGGGTTGCGCTCCACCACCGCGCGCAGGCTCTCCACCGCCGCTTCGAACCGCTTCGCCCGCCACAACGTATAGCCCAGGTTGAAATGGTAATCCGGGTCGGCGCTATCGCCCTCCAGCGCTTTCCGGAAACTGGCCAGCGCCGCTTCGGTATCGTTGCGGCGGGCCTGCGCGGCGCCCAGGTCATTGAAGACTTCGTTCAAAGGCACGGATTCGGCAACGGTTTGGAAGCACAGTTCCGCGCCGCTGAAATTGGCCATATTGTAGCGGCAGAGTCCCAGAAAAAACTGCGCCTCCAGGTAGTGCGGATCGGGGCGGGAAACGCGCTCCAGCCAGCCGGCGGCGATTTTGTAATCCTTCCGTTCCCAAAAGATCTTGCCCAGTTGGAAGCACGGCTGGGAAGAGTGGTCGTCCAGGCGCGCGGCGCGGGTGAAGAAGAGATGGCGCTGGTCGGAAGAAGGCGCCAGCAGTCCGCGAACGTAGCTTTCCACGGCGTCCAGCCGTACACGAGGGCGCGCCTCGAGAAATTCGTCCAGCGGCGGGAGCGATTTCCAGTGCATCTGCTGCAGCACCTGCCAGCCCAGGCGGTATTCCAGCGTGGCCAGGTCTTCCAGCAACCCCGTCTCGTTGAGGTCCGCGCCCTGGGTGGTGCGCCGCAAATCGAGGATGCGGGCGCTGATGTGGAGCGTGCCTTTCGAGGGCGTATCGTAGAAGCCGTAGATCACCAGCGACGCGTCCAGGGATTCGCCGATCTTGAGAATCGAGGCATGCGTGATCTCCGCGCCGGAACGCAGCGAGAGGCGCCGATAGGCTTCCAGGCGGTCTTCGCGGTCGAGCACCAGGACGCCCTCCGCGCTGGTGGCGTCGCGCAGCGTCTCCGCGATGCTCTCGCCGATCCAATCCAGATTCGCCGAACCGGCATGATTGAAGAATGGGAGGGCGAGCACGGTTTCGGCATGGAGGGTACCGCAACCTATAGCCAGCAATATCAGCCACCGTCGCATTTTCTTCAAACTACCGGCGAATTCCGCGCGCCCGTGTGATATTCTACGCCCCTGGAGAGACTCTATGCTATCGATGATCGGACACGCCATCTTCGGGCTCATCATAGGCTTGCTGGCTCGCGCCGTAATGCCTGGTTACCATCACATGGGTCTCATCCTGACCATGATTCTGGGGTTGGTCGGCGCCTGGCTGGGCGGCTTGGTCGGCCGCATGACCGGGATGTACCGGGAAGGACATCCCGCGGGCTTCTTCATGGCTTTCGTGGGCGCTTGTATCGTACTGTTCGTCGCCGCGCGCGTCCTATAATTCACTTTACCGCACCGGCGTAATCCTTATATAAGTCCGCCACCCGGCCGGACTCCGCGTCGCCGGGATGCACCACTACGCGCCAGCGGAAAACCAGTTGCTGGCCTTTGGGCAATTGCCAGTGGCTTTCCGGCTGCGTGGGGTCGAATGCGTGCGACCCGAAGGGATCGAGAGCGAACAGGCCGTAATCGCGGGCATGCCAGTAGGAGGGATGGCGCGGATTTTGCGGATGGTCGAAAATGGCGACGCCCAGCTTTTCCCCTTCCACCTCGCCCGAATAGTCCACCCAATTGGAGCGCTTGCCCCACACTTGCGCCATGGTGGCGCGGCCATCGGCGTCCACCATCTTGCCGCCCTTCTTCTCGGTCAGCGTCTCGGCCAGACGGATGGCGAATGCGCCTTCCTTGGTATCGCCGAAGGTCAGGTCTTCGGCCGCGGTGAGCGCGATCTCGAAGTCGACGATGCGCAACTTGGGGTCGGAATGAAAGACCATCTTGCGGCTTTCCACGATCAGCACTTTGCCGCCGGGGTCGCGCCATTCCATGGTGGCGGAGAGCGTGCCGGCGCGGTCGCCCTCCTGGTAGTCGGCCGAGCGCACCACGATCCGCCCCATGTTGGGATGCTTGTACGAAGGATCGTTCTCCCAGAATTTGACGCCGTTGACGTCGTCGTAGGAGAACCACAGGCCGGTGTGATGCAGATGATCGGTGCTGTCGCCGGCGGCCGATTCCATGGGGAAGCGGCGGGTCACGATCTTGCCAGAGGCGGAGCGGATGGGCGCGAGATATGGCTTCCCGCTTTCCTCGCCGTAATGGAAAACGGTGAAGGGCTTGCCGTCGACGTTGACGGAAATCAAGTCTTTCGAAAAGCGCACCTGGGCCGCGAGGCAAGCGGCGGCGGCCAGCAGGATACAGAATGGGCGTCGCATTGCTTACTTTGCGCCGCTGCGGTCGCTCGAGGGCGGCACAATCCCCTTCAGGCGGAAGTAGACCGACATATAACCATACTCCTCGTTGCTGTGAACGACGTCGACAATCAGCGTGCCCAGCTTGGAGCGCTGCCCCATCATCTGAGTGGCGTTGGCGTCGGTGATGCTATCCCACGCGGCATCGCACTCCTTGAAAGAGGCGGCCAGCGCGGGCACCAGGTCGGCCTTCGAGGTCAAGGTGGGGTCTCCCTTCTTGGCGTCTCCCCGCGCGGTGCTGCAGAAGCGCATCTGATGATCGGCGATATGTGCCAGCAGTGCGCCGAAGGAGCGGATGTCGGGAGTCGGCTTGAAGCTGTAGGCATCCTCGGGCATGGCCGCGGCGGCCCGCGTCAGATAGCCTTTAATGGCATTGTAGGATGTTTTGGTTTCGGCGATCAGAGGGTTGGTGGCCTGCGCCTGGAGCGAACAGACGCCGGCCAACGATGCGGCAAACAGCAACAGGGAGGAACGTGTCATAGGACCCCATTCTACCGATTCTTTTCACAGTTTGGGCATCCCCGGCATGCTCGATCTGAGGCTATGTCCGATGGATTGCTTCCACCGCCAGCCGGGGTTCGTGGGCGATGATCTTCAATAGGGTAGCCGCCGGCCCGGTTGAACGGCGGTTCCAGACAGACGGAGGCACCCGCGGAAAGAAGCGCATCGGCCACAGATGAACGCCGATGAACGCGGAAAGAAAAGAAGTAAGAACGAGATCCTCTGCGCTGGGTTTTATCGGTGTTCATCGGTGGCCAAACTTGTGCGGCCAAGGGCTCGCCGCGACGGCAATCTTTCATCTAGCTCGGGATAAGCACTCGCCCAATGCTCAAGGCTATGTGATCAGGGGAACTTCACTGGTCTTGCGAAAGTATCGCTACAAACCGGCGATTCGGCGTTGGTAATCGAAATCTGCTATTGCCGCGCTCCGCCTACCGTCTGATAGCATTGCCCCATGAGGACTCGGAAACCAGGATGGTTGTTCGTCCTTTTCTCTCTGCTCTCTTTGGCACTGGCCTGGGGGCTGCTCATCTATCCGATCTATGTGATCCGGCCGTTCCGCCATCAGGGTGCCGGGGAACTGCTGGCGGCCCTGGCGGTGACGCGTTACCGTCCGATCGGGATGGTTCTGGCGGTGGCCGCCATACTGGCCGCGGCCGTCTGGTACTGGCGCATCGAGCGCCGTAAACTCCGCCGCTTCTTCTCCCTGGTGGGCGTGGCCATGGTCGCGGCGGCTGCCCTGCTTTCGCGCGTCAATATATATGAGCTGATGTTTCATCCCGCCGGACCGCCCACCGTTGCCCCGGCCGCCGAGTCGAAACTCGATGGCGGCGAAATGGTGATCGCCGTCAAAATCGCGGGCGTCGCGCGCGCGTACCCTATCCGCAGCATGTCTTACCACCACATCTTTAACGATGTCGTCGCCGGGGAGCCGATCGCGGCTACTTATTGAACGCTCTGTCACACCGGTCTGGTGTGGAGATCCGAAATCGATGGTCTGCGGCTGACGTTTCATCTGGCCGGCATCAATAACCAGAACTTTCTCATGCGCGACGAACAGACGGGAACCTACTGGCAGCAGATCAGCGGGCGCGCCGTATCGGGACCGCTGGCGGGCCGCACTCTGACCTTGGTCCCGAGCGACGAGCTGGGGTTCGCTCTGTGGAAGTCGGAAGAACCGCAAGGCACCGTGGTGCGGGACGTGAAGGCTTACGCGAGCGAGTATTCACCCAAGGATTGGGACGTCAAAATGGCCAAAGCGCCCACCGTGCTGAGCTTCCGGGAGCACGGCATGCAGCAGCGCGATATCGTCATGGGCGTGGCGGCGTTCGGCGCCAGCCGCGCTTTCCGCTATGACGCCGTGGTTCGCGAAAAACTGGTGATGGACCACGTCGGGCTGGAACCGGTGATGCTCGCGGCGGGGACGGATGGCGTCTCCATACGAGTCTTCCGGCGGCGCATCGCCGGCGCGGAGCCCGCGCCGGATTTCTATCGCGTGGTGGGGCAGCCCGCGCTGTTTCTGGACTCCGCCACCGGCAGCGGCTGGAATTTTCAAGGCTGCGCCATCTCCGGCAAATTGCAAGGGACTTGCCTGGAGCGGGTGGAAGTTATCAAGGATTACTGGTTCGACTGGCGCAATTATCATCCCGACACTTCCATTTTTGCCGGTAGCCCGAAACGCTGATACGGCAGCAACAAGCATCGGCTCGCCGGCCACGCCGAAGTCAATCTTGACAGCGGCGAGCGCGGCCATTATGCTCATGTGGTGCTGCCTCATGTCACGCAGTATCCCAAATCAGGGAAATTTCCCTGGGTATTTCGTCTGATTTCCAGCCTGCTTCCGGGGGTTCTCCTCTTTTTCCTGGCCGCCGGGTCCGGCCGGGCCACTTCCTTCTCGGGGATTTTCGGCGAGGATGACGATGTGGCCCTGTTCAACTTCGTAGCCAATACCGCGGAACTGGTCACCATCGAAACCTCCAGCTATGCCAGCGGCGGGTTTGCGCCTACCGGCTTCCTCTTCGATGGACTGGGGGACGTGCTCACGCTGACCAACGGGACGTGCGGCCAGGTGGGGCAGGATTCGACAACGTTAAACTGCGACGACCTGTATTTCCAGGACACGATAGGCCCCGGCAGCTTCACGTTGGCGCTGGCGGTCTACAACAACACCCCGGTGGGGACATTGCCGGGCGATGGGTTCACGGAAGATGGTCAACCGGGATTCACCTGCACGGAGGCGGGAGCCACCGGCAGCTTCTGCGATCTGACCACGATCTTCGGCACGTCGCGGACGGGTAACTACGACTTGAGTATTACGGAGTCTTCCGTGCCGGAACCGGGGAGCGCGGTTCTGCTGCTGAGCGGCGGCGCTGCGGTGGTGCTGTTGCGGCGGCGGCGTTTCAAGCGCGGGACTAGATAACGGAGGAGACATGAGGAAGCGGATTGGTCTGGTAGCAGGGATACTCGTGCTGGCGCCGATCGCGAGCCTGGGGCAGACATTGACTCCGTCGCAGGACAGCGCCTACGTACCGGGGAATGGCACGAATCTCGGCGCGGCGACGACGATCACGGTCGGGAGTTCGTCGAGTGTGGGGGTGGTGCAGTTCGATCTCAGCACGCTGCCGGCGGGCGTGACGGCGCAGCAAGTCCAGAAAGCCACGCTGACGCTCTTCCTGGATCATGTGAACGTAAGCGGGACGGTGAATATCAGTTTGGTCGACGGAGCATGGACCGAATCGGGGGTAACGGGACTCTCGGGCCTGACGCAGGGCGCATCGGTAGCGACGGGTATACCGGCTTCGACGGCGAATACGTTCCTTTCGGTGGATGCGACGGCGGCGGTGCAGGGGTGGATCGGCACGCCGGCATCGAACGACGGATTCATGATCACGGCAGTGGGGAGTACCAGCGTACAGTTCGACAGCAAGGAGAACACCACTACCAGCCATCCGGCAACGCTGACGATCGTGCTGGCGAATATGGGGCCAACAGGAGCGACGGGACCGCAAGGAGCGACCGGGGCGGCATCTAATGTGGCGGGACCGGCCGGGGCGACTGGACCGGCGGGCGCGACGGGCGCCGGGGCGACGGGAGCAACAGGCGTGGCCGGTCCTACAGGCGCGGTGGGGCCGACTGGCGCCGGAGTCGCGGGACCCACAGGTCCAACGGGAGTGCAGGGAGCCATAGGCGTCACCGGGGCCACAGGCGTGACGGGCGCGACCGGGGCCACCGGTGCCAGAGGCTCGACCGGCGCGACCGGTGCCACCGGTGCGGCATCGACCGTACCCGGACCAACAGGTGCTACCGGGCCGGCAGGTGCGACCGGCGCCTCAGGTAATACCGGTTTCGCCTGGCTGTCTAACGGTGTCAACGCATCGGATACCAGCCTCCACTATGTTCCGCCTACAGATCTTTATGCGCTGGGGAGCAGCCTTAGCGGTGTGGCTGGAGTGGGAGTCCTATATAGCCCGGTGGCATGCACAGTCAGCTCCTTGTCCGTGCATTCGATCGTCTCCAGTGCGGGCGCCACAGACGTCACTACCTTCACGGTACGCCACAATGGGTCCGACACTTCAATGACTTGCAACGTGACCAGCGGCTCCGTAGCGCAAAGCGTCGCCAGTTGCTCGGATAACACGCATACCTTCTCTGTGGCTGTGAACGACACTATCGAATACTCGGTCGTACAGAACAACTCCGCGCCCAACGTTTATTACAGTACGCAACTAATTTGCAATTAGCTGCGTGCCGAAGTCTTGACAGCAGCGAGTGCGGCCATTATGCTCATCTGGTGCTGTGTCGTGTCATGCAGGATTTCAGGTTGGGGAAATCTCCGCCGGTACTTGCTTTAGTTATCAGGCTGCTTCCGGCTCTGCTGTTCTTCCTGGCCGCCGGGTCCAGCCGGGCCACTTCCTTCTCGGGAATTCTCGGCCAGGATGACCAGGTCGCCCTCTTCAACCTCACGGCGAACACCGCGGAATCGATCGCCAGCGAAACCTCCAGCTATGCCACCGGCGGGTTTGCGCCGGCCGGCTTCCTGTTCGATGGACCGGGGGACGTGCTCACGTTGACCAACGGTACCGGCGGCCAAGTGGGGCAGGATCCGGCAACGTTAAACTGCGCCGACCTGTATTTCCAGGACGCGATTGGCGCTGGCAGTTACTGCGATCTGACTACGCTTTTCGGCACAACGCGGACGGGGAACTACGCGGCGGGGTTTGAAGCGCGGGACTAGATAACGGAGGAGACATGAGGAAGCGGATTGGTCTGGTAGCAGGGATACTCGTGCTGGCGCCGATCGCGAGCCTGGGGCAGACATTGACTCCGTCGCAGGACAGCGCCTACGTACCGGGGAATGGCACGAATCTCGGCGCGGCGACGACGATCACGGTCGGGAGTTCGTCGAGTGTGGGGGTGGTGCAGTTCGATCTCAGCACGCTGCCGGCGGGCGTGACGGCGCAGCAAGTCCAGAAAGCCACGCTGACGCTCTTCCTGGATCATGTGAACGTAAGCGGGACGGTGAATATCAGTTTGGTCGACGGAGCATGGACCGAATCGGGGGTAACGGGACTCTCGGGCCTGACGCAGGGCGCATCGGTAGCGACGGGTATACCGGCTTCGACGGCGAATACGTTCCTTTCGGTGGATGCGACGGCGGCGGTGCAGGGGTGGATCGGCACGCCGGCATCGAACGACGGATTCATGATCACGGCAGTGGGGAGTACCAGCGTACAGTTCGACAGCAAGGAGAACACCACTACCAGCCATCCGGCAACGCTGACGATCGTGCTGGCGAATATGGGGCCAACAGGAGCGACGGGACCGCAAGGAGCGACCGGGGCGGCATCTAATGTGGCGGGACCGGCCGGGGCGACTGGACCGGCGGGCGCGACGGGCGCCGGGGCGACGGGAGCAACAGGCGTGGCCGGTCCTACAGGCGCGGTGGGGCCGACTGGCGCCGGAGTCGCGGGACCCACAGGTCCAACGGGAGTGCAGGGAGCCATAGGCGTCACCGGGGCCACAGGCGTGACGGGCGCGACCGGGGCCACCGGTGCCAGAGGCTCGACGGGCGCGACCGGCGCCACCGGTACAACGGGAGCCGCAGGCGCGACTGGCGCCAGTGGCACGACCAATTTGTTCGCGACCTTCGCCACGCAGAATGCAACCATCGACGGCCTGGGCACACCCGTTTACATTCCAGTGTATGGCACCAACAATTTCGACGCTGGCGGCGGGGAAGGCATAGTGGCGAATGTCTTTACGAACGGTTGCACAGCCAGCGGATTTCAGTTTAAATCTATAAACAGCTCGAATTTGGCTGGTCTGGCCGCTACCCTGACTGGGGCGCTGCGCGTGAACGGAAGCACCGTAATAAGCTGTAATCTTAGCGGTACCAGCAGTTGCACCTCCGGCACAACGGCGACCATATCGGCGGGTGCTACAGTGGACTTCGCGATAACCTCGGGATCGCTTAACAGCAGCCCGACCAGTCAGGTGCTGTTCTCGGCGAGCTGTCAGTAAGGTACAGCGTAGCTATCCGGATGAAAGCCCTGATTGTGTTGCTGATGGCCGCGCCGGCGTTATCCGCCGCGGCACAGCCCGAGGTGGTGTTCAAGCACAATAACGGAGTCTTCCAGACCGGCCACGGGCAATGGAGTGAAATTACCGGCGGCGTCTGGTACAGCTTTCTGCAACTGGGCGCCGACTCCAACTGGATCTACCTGCGCGACAACTCCCGCAACCTGAACGTGCGGCTCCCGGCGAACGGCGGGTGGTCGGGGGTGGAACCCGGGTTTTTCAACGTCAACGGGCCATGGACCAACTTATACCTGGAAACTGCCGCCGACCCGAATGCGGTCCGCAGCCTTCAGGCGAGCGCCTCGCATGCCTCCGAGGTCTCGTTCCGGCACACCGACGGGTTCTTCAAGCCTACCGATCCCGGGCAGTGGCTTGAGGTCACGGGCGGCGTCTCCCACCAGTTTGTGCCTCTTGGGGCAGATTCCATTTGGATTTATCTGCGCGACAACTCTCGCGATCTGAACCTGCGGCTTCCGATAGACGGAGGATTGTCCTGGTGGCAAAACGGGCCTCTCAACGTGAGCGGCGCCTGGACGAACTTATTCGAAGAGACTGTAGACGCCGCCAAGGCGCCAGCCTCGGAAACAGGTTTCAGACACACTAACGGGTTCTTCAAGCCGGCCGATGGCGGACATTGGGTCGACGTGACCAACGGCGTCACCCACAATTTTCAGCAACTGGGAGCCGACTCCGACTGGATCTATCTGCGCGACGACTCGCGTAATCTCAACTTGCGGCTGCCGTCGAAAGGGGGATGGTCCGCGTGGCAAACCGGAGCGCTCAACGCGAGCGGCGTGTGGACGAATTTGTTCGAGGAGACTCCGGCCGCACCGAGCTCCGCGCCGCCGCGGGCGAATCTCGTATGCACCAGCGGCGCGGGTTCCACGTGTACCGCATGGAGCAATGGCGTTACATGCACTCAGGGCGCTGCGGCGGGCTGCGTCGCCTGGAGCAACGGAATCAAATGTGTGGAAGGCGCTGGCGCCGCGTGCCGAAAGTGGAGCAACGGCGTCACCTGCACCGAGGGCGCCGGCATGGCCTGCAGGAAGTGGAGCAATGGTTCCGTATGCGTGAAAACGGGGAAAGAGGAGTGTGTGGAATACACGCTAAACGGCCCTTTTTAGCCCGACTTTCGCTTGACGAGGGGCCACAGATGAACACAGATCAACACCGATAAGAAGGAAGCAGGAACGAGAATTCCTCCGCGATGGTTTCTTATCCGTGTCTGTCCGTGTCCATCCGTGGCGAAACTTGTGCTGCCCGCGCCACCGCTTCTCCAACCGGCCGCTGCGTTTTGCCCCGGCGCGCCAGCGCAATCAGTATCAGCAGCGAGGCGACGCTGATTCCGGCAGCTATCTTCTCCACCGCTGTCCGCCCGTACTGGACTTCGACGAAATGCTCGCCCGTGGGAACCTGAAAGGTAATCAATCCGCTCGCCGTGCCAGGGCCGGCGGACACGGATTGGCCGTCCAGGCGAACTTCCCAACCGGGGAACCACGCGGTCTCAATTTCGATGGTGCTGGCAACCTTGGCGTTTATCGGGCTCCGCCAGTCGAACGGCGTGCGATCCGGCCGCAGGATCTCCGCGTCGCCCGAAATTACTTTGGCCGCCACTGGCGTATACGCCGGCAGGTTCGTCATCCATCGCGGAGTCACCTCACCCATAGTGGTGGTTTCGAATCCACGCCGCGCTAGTTCGCGGGGTGTCCAGAAGCTGAGATCTACGTCCGCCATTCGGCCCGCATGCATGTGCGACAGGTTGGGCACGATCAGCAGCGCCATCGCCGCCACCATCCCCAGGGTGCGCCAGCGCGGCGCCATGGCCAGCAACCGGCCCAGCGGCGCGATCAGCATCGCCAGGCAAACGGCCACCGGCCCCAACAGCCTCCAGGGCAGATTCACATATTGCAGAAGCGGTAGCTGCTGCCAGAACCACAGGGCATCCTGCAGCATCAGAATGCACAACAAAATCGCCGCCACGCCGAAGAACCGGAACAGGCGCCGGTCACCCAGCTTGGGATAGCGCGAGAACCCGATCCACACCGCCGCGATGAGAAGGAGATGGCTCCAGCCGAGGGCGAAGGACATGCCGTCGTCCGGTCCGGGCACCGACTGCCCGTATCCCCACGGGGAGTAGAACAACTGGTGCAGATATACAAAATGATTGGAGTAGAGGAAGTAACCCTCGATGGCACGATGGATGGCGGCATACTGCCGGGACGCCAGCGCCGGCACCCACGTACAGGCGCTCAACCCCAGCGCCAGCAGAAAGCCGAACGCCTGTTTCCCCAGCACGGCGGCCGATTTCTCCATCCATGCCGTGACTCCGAGGAACCCCAGCAGCAAGGGCGTAAACAGCAGCGCCGCCATAAAGTGGCAGCACAGCACGCCGGCATACGCGGCCACGCCAATCAGCCAATAAGATTGCCGGCGGTGCCTGGCATAAGCGCCGAAACCGAACAGCGCCAGAGCCAGAAACGGGAAGGCGGAAAACTCTTCCATGGCCGACCGCACGTACAAATCCACCGCGAAATACGGCACGTAGAGATAGGCCGCGGCGCCCAGCCAGCCGCCGGCATCGCCGAAGTAAAGGCGTGCCAACAGGAACATGGCGGCCGCCGAAAAAAGCACCACCGCCACGCAGGCAAGGTTCATGGCGGTGACCACATCGAA
>CAZARO010000074.1:0-11070 GCA_964487165.1 uncultured Solibacteraceae bacterium
GGCGCGATACTCGCACAGGCCAGCTTGCAACACCACCCAGATCTGCTGCAGAACCCTGGGCTCCAGCCGTTCCCCAACCCGGCCAGGAGGCAGGGCCCGCAGCCCGGTCTCGCAGAGTTCTCCGGTCCGCGCCACGAAGTCCCTTGCCTTCGAGTACCTGCCAAAGTAGTCGCAGACCTCGGCAGCCATGGAGCGGAGCCGCAGCGCGTTGATGATGTTGGGATCGTTCATACTGGATCCATCGGGAATCTCATCTACCGGTAGATTCTCGACGTCCTTCCAGGCTTGCTCGAAATCGGCCAGGAAGAGATGGTCTCGCAGAGTCTTGTGCTGGCGTAGCCAGGGAAGTTCAGGCACGGTTTCCCTCCGTGTCCAGCTTATCAGACGATTGTCCAATTCGTTGGACAGCGGGAGCACAAATAGACACCCCAAATATCTTGTACGGGAATGGTGTCCACCTTATACTGAGTCCAAAGGGGACGCCGATGAGATTAGTTTACCTCGTTGCTCTTGGACTTACCGTTTGCTCCACCACGATTGTGGCGCAGAGTACAGTTTCGCAACCGTATTCCCGCACCGCCGTAGCACCTTCCTATTTCTCCTATCAAGGAAGGAGTTACTGCTTCTACCAGGGACGTTATTACCAGTGGTACCAGGGCCGGTATGTGCTGATTTCCGGTTCACCGATTCCCCGGGCCTATTCCCAGCCGTACCCGACCGCGCCGGCACCCCGGTATTATCGGTATCAGGGCCGCTACTACATGGAGTGGCGCGGGCAATACTACGTCTATGACCGTGGACAATATCACGCGGTCCGCTATGCCCCGCAAACTGCTTCGGAAACGGCCGCCGCCACCCCGGTTTATCCCGCCGCGCCCGCTTACCCGGCCACGCCGGCCGTAACCGCCGTGGTGGCGCCCACGCCATCCGCGCCGGCCCAGGTGCAAGTTCAGCCGCAAGTTCAGCCGCAGCCCGCACAGACGCCGCAGGTCCGCGCGCCGCAGGCCCAGCCGCAACAACAGCCCACTTTGATGGAAGTCTTCGGCGCCATCAGCGGACTCGCGACGATCGTCAAGGGGCTTCAGGATCTGGGCTGGATCTTCGATTTACTGGCGGCGTTTTAGCAGGATGTGGAAGAGGCCAAAGACCGTTTGTTTGCGCGCCCAGCTCAGAATAATGCCCGTGTACTTTCGGCAACTTACCGAGCCGTGACCGCGAGGGAGCGGTCCGCAGCAGGCCTTTTTCCGCAGCCTGTTAGGCATCGCCGCCAGAATCGAAGTCTCCGCTCCGCTTGCGCGGCGCTCTCGTATTTGCTAGCCAAGTCGACTACGCAAGGAGTATTCTATGCCCTCGCAATTGATTCTGGGACGCCGTACAAGACCCGCCCAGGCGGTCGGTTTCGTCCATCGCGCCGTCCAGGAGTCCGAAGATCTCATCACTTACTCCGGTGAAAGCCATCTCATCACCTTCGCACCGACCGGGATGGGCAAGACCTCCGGCCCGGTGATCTGCAATGCCCTCCGCCACCGGGGACAACTCGTGGTGCTCGACATGAAAGGCGAAGTCCACGCGGCAACTGCGGAGGCGCGGCGCGCCATGGGCCAGTCCGTGCACGTGCTCGATTTGAGAGACGGCATGCCGTCGGATTCGCTCAACCCTCTCGACATGGTGCTGCGTTCTGGCAGCGACATTGCGGCGGTGGCTCGCAGCTTCGCCGCCGAACTGATCGAGCGCGGCGAAGAACGCGACCGCTTCTGGAACGACTGGGGGGAGAACCTGATTACCGGCGGAATCTGCTGGATGCTTGCCGACCGCGAGCCTGAAGAACGCCGGCTAAGCCGGCTCTACGATCTATTCACCGCCGACGACGTGGACTACCGCATCGCCTGTCTCCTCGATCAGAAAGAAGTGTGCCATCGCGCCGCCAAGGCCGCCTTCGTCTCCTACCTGCAGCTTCCCGAGCGCGAAACCCGCCCCAGCGTTCTCGGCACCGCACTCACGCACCTCAGGCTCTTCGACAGCGACCTGACGCGCCGGCTCACCGACACCACCACCCTCGATATAGACGCCTTCATCGCCGGCGAGCCGATGTCTCTGTACATCATCGTGCCTCCTTCCCGCCTCACCGCTTACCGGCCGCTGCTGCGCATGTGGCTTTCCGGATTGCTGCTGACGCTCACGCAGCGTAAGTCGCCTCCGCCCGATCGTACCCTGATGCTGTGCGATGAGATCGGCAATCTCGGCAGGCTGGACGCTTTGGTCACCGCCGCCACTCTCTTACGTTCCTGGGGGTTCACTCTCTGGACGTTCTGGCAGAACACCGCGCAGTTGCAGATCTACGGCTCGCAAGCCAACACTATCGTCGACAACGCCGGAGTGATCCAGCTTTTCGGCGTGCGCAATAAGCGCATGGCACAGGATTTCGCCAATCTGGTGGGCGGCATCGCTGCCGATGAAGTCCTCCAGATGCCGCACGATCAGCAGATCCTGCTGATCGATGGCAAGATGGCGCGCTGCCGCCAAATCCGTTATTACCAGGATCGGGAGTTCCGCGAATCGGCTAAGGCTTAGTGCTCGTGGCGATCCAGCGTTGCACGGACCCGCTCGCGTGGGTCAACTTCGCTTCGCGGTCCTGCGGCGGTCGCACTCCAGGCTGCACGACGATGGGGGCACAAACCGCAAGGTTGTAGCCGAGCAGAAGAGTCACGGCCTGGGAGTTCATCTGGACCCGTGCGTGGGCTCTTTGGTCGCCGGAAGGTAGTGAACAAGAATTCACGTGTCGAACAAAAATGACAGTGAGGAAACCAGTTACCGATAGGTCTACTTCGCGAGAGTTATCGAAAAATACCGCGGCCGTCTTTGGGAGTCTCTGATTCCAAAAAGAGATTTGCACACCGGGCTTCATGGTGCGCGACGGCTACAAGAACGCCCCGGAGAGGAGGCATGCTGCTATTGTCGCCCGCCGTTACTGCGGAGCCTAATAACCAGACTGCGAGTAAACGTGAAGGCCCGCGCGATTCACTTTCACTGCGATGCGATGATATTTGCCGTCGCGCAAGAAGTCGGTGGGCGAATATCCCAGCAGGTATTGCGTGCGCAGGCCTTTGTTGATGTGCCCACTAATTGCGTCACCTATTGCGGGCAACTCGTCGGCGATCGAGACGGGCAATATTCCGCCCCCCGTTCGGTCGGAAAGCTCCTGCAAGAGTTTCAGGCCATCGCGCTCTTCGCGCGAAATCTTTTGTGAGTTGTCGGCGCTGTAGAGGCCTACCGCGTACACCTGCACGTCCGCTTCGACCAGCGCCATTTCAACCTCGCGACGGCTGTGGCGGCTCTGATTATCGCCGCCGTCAGACAGCACCACCAGCGCCTTGCGCGGGTTCACAGCCTTCTTCATCTGTTTCAGCGACAACTGTATGGCATCGAGCAGCGACGTTGCTCCGAGGGCCCCGGTGGGTAAGATGTGCGCCAGGACATCGCCGGCATCGGTGGTGAACGGCGAGACCAGCTTCGGCCCATCGCTAAAATCAACCAGAAAAAACTCGTCGCCGGGGTTGGCAGTACGCAAGAAGCTCCGGGCTACCTCGGCCGCTCTTCCGATCTTATCCCGCATGCTGCCGCTGCAATCGTAGACCAGGCCCACCGACAAAGGCGCTTCTTCAACGGAGAAGTTCGAAACGGTTTGCGGAACGCCGTCTTCCCGCAGCTCGAAATCGTCTTTGGTCAAACCGGTGACAGTTGCCCCGAGCTGATTGGTTACGTGAACTGGAATCTCGACCTGAGGCGGCGCCTTCTCCCATGCGGCGAAGGCGCCCAAAGCAAGCAGCCTGAAGACGATGTGCCGTTCATAGAAGTCGCCGGATGGATCCCTCCGTTGGTCGCCCAGGCGCAGGTCTTTCCAGGTGTACCCGAGTTTGGAAGCCCAGAGCGAGCTTTGCCCATATGACACATACGGGGCGTCAATATGGAAATGGCCTGCTGAATCGGTGTCAACGGTCGCACTAAAAGCGCTCTTGCCGGGAATCTCGGCTTTGACAGTTATCTTCGCTGCGACGATGGGTTCGGCCGTGATAGCATCGAGCACGACGCCCTCACGATGGATGGTCGGCAGTGGTTGCGGCGAAGTCGCCTGAGCGTAGCCAACCGAGCCAACGCTCATCAGAAAAAGAGCCCGCCATCGGTGTGTCATAGGATGAGTTTACTCTAGCTCCTATCTCCGGCCCCCCAGTGGGGCAACTTGCTAAGCTGCGGCGCCCCCCCGGCGATCGGCCAACTGCTATTCCTGCTCGTGGCGGACATTGGCGCTGGCCGCGATTCGCTTCATCTGGCGAATCTGCTCCAGTTGCGCCTCGGGCGACACCATGGGGACGCGCATGGTCTCGTGCATGGCCACAGCTTCCTCTCCCAACGTCTCGGCCTCGTCGAATTGGCCTAAGCGCGCCAGCGTGAAGGCCGTGTCGATGCGCGTCTCGGCGCGGTGCCATCCGCTTTTCGGTGTGGCCAGCAGGTCGGCGACGGTGATGGCGCTGCGGAACAGCGGCAGGGCGTGGGCATCGTCGCCGGCAACCATGTACACACGGGCGGCAATCTGCAGATCGCCGAGGTACGGTTCGCTGGTAGGGCCGCTCAGCGACTCCTGCAGCTCGATCAGTTCCCGCGCCAATGCTTCGGCCCGCGGCCACGCGGATCCGGCGCGCGCCAGGTCGATACTCATTCGTAACGGCTCGGCGAGACTGGCGCTATCGGGCCCATTGGCTTCCATCAGAATACGGCGATACCGTTCGATGGCTGCCGGCACTTCGCCCAGACGCCCCGGCTGGTCCCGCAGGAAACCTACATAGCTTCGCGATACGGCGATGAGCGGCCGCATGGTGTTGGTCTTCCAGGTTTCCGCCACCGCGAACAGGCGCCGGTAAAGCTGCTCGGCCTTGGCCGATTCTTTATGGGCAACCAGCGTGTATGCGATGCCGGGCACCGCCGCAACTATCGACTGCCCATCGGCCGCCTGCGCGGCGCCATCGATGGCGTCGACGGCGAGAGAGTACGCGTCGGCAACGCGGTTCTGTCCCACTGCCGCGCCCGCTTCCCGCAACTTCTCCGCGATGCGGATCTCTCCCACGGGCGGCGGCGGTGGTGGCTGCAGGGCTTGCGCCTCCTGCACGTACCGGTCGGCGCTGCGGTAATCGCCCGTTCCGCGCGCGAGGTTGGCGAGCGTGTAGAGAAAGCTCACTCGTAGTGGCGGGTCCGGATTCGGATGATCCGCCAGATAGCTCTTGAGTAAGTTCTCCCCTTCGGCGCCGCGCGCGGTTTCTCCCAGATACTGCGCATACGCCAGCAGCGCCTGGGTCTCCCGCGGCCCGCCCCGGCTTTGTTGCAGGAGTTGCTGGAAGACCTGGTCCGCCTGCTCGAGTGCGCCGGCACCGCGCAGGTAGCGGGCCAGATTCTGGCGCATCGAAAAAGTCTGGCCGGCAGCGCCGGGCACTTCCGACGATTGCGCCGCCGCGATGGCCTCTTTGACCGCGGCGATGGCTTCGGTGAAATGCTGCCCGCTCGCGGCGAAGCTCGCCAGACGCTGCCAGGCTTCCGCTTTGGTTCGCAGGTCCGCGGCTTGCTCGGCCATCTTCCGATAGACGGCCGCGACCTCCACGAGTTGCCCGCGCTGCTCGTAAAATGCCGCCAGCGCCGATTGGTCGTTTGCGCCCAGCGCTCGGATCTTCACCGTGATGGCGGCTACCGCATCGGGCCGGCCGAGTTTCTGATAGAGAACCGCCAGCCGGAAATAGTCCTGAATGTTGGTCTGCCCGGGCGCGGACGATTCCGCCGCGGTTGCCTGTTCCAGATAGCCCACCGCCTTGAGCAGGTTGCCGTCACTCTCCCACAACGCCGCCAGCTCATTCAGCATGGCAATGCGAGACGGGTGCGATACGCCCAGCGGCGCAGTGCGGGCGAGCCCGTCCTCCAGAACGGCGCGTGCTTCGGCGTTCCGGCCCGCGTTCCCGAGAAGCCGGGCCACCTCCGCCGGCGGTTGTTGCGCCACCAACGCCGTCAGCGAACACACCAGCATAAGCGGCAGGCGGTGCATGTGAATGTAGACACCGAAACAGCGGGTCGAGTTCCGCTGTGGTATTTTAGCGCGATGCCGACGGCACTTATCGATCCCGCCGTGCAGAGGGTTTCCCGGTATAGGGCGTCACGCCACCGTGGAGCTGCCGGTCGAATCTGCGCGGCCGCTCGGCGATTTCTCTCCGGCGGAACGAAGAGCTTCTTGGTCGCTGCCAGCACTCCTCCGGCGTTCGGTACCCCGATGCGGAGTGCAGCCGAAGGCGGTTGTGACAGGTATCGACAAACGCCGACAAACGCCGACAAAGGCCGGTGCTTAATGGCGTCAGAGAGGGGGCCGCAGCGCCGCCTTCCGCTGAGCATGTCCTACCGGTTATCGCTTTACGTCTTTCGGATCGTCCATCTTGGGCGACGGCTTTCCATTAGTCGACTGCCTCGCCTTGTCGGGATTGAATATGCGGCGGTCGACATCCACCAGCTTGTATCTTGCCGGGTCCGCCTGCGAGGCGAAGCAATCGCCCAATCCGGCGGCCGAGGCGTCGAACAGATTCAGCGGCGGCAGTTTCAGCAGGCCGAATATGGTCTTCAGCAGGCCGGGGAAGCTGGTGTTCACGTGGGAAACGTAACCTCTCTTAATCCACGGACCGGCGCAGAGCAGCACGGTGCGGTGGGAATCGATGTGATCCACGCCGCCCTGCGGATCGTCCTCGGTAATGAAGACGGCGGTTTCCGGCCACCATTTCGTGCCCGAAAGATACTCCAGAATGCGCCCCAGCGCGTAGTCGTTGTCTACCACGAAAGATTCCTGATAGGGGTAGCCGTCTTCCGGCCGCGCGTCGGCCATGTGGTCGTTGGGCAGGTGGATAAAGATGAATTGCGGCAGGTCCGCGCCGGTCTTCACGAATTTTTCGTCGATCTGGTGAATGAACTGCGTGGCGCGGTACTGGTCCGGAATATTCATGTTGAACCCGGGGTATTCGCGCGAGGTGTGGCTGTAGAGCGGCTCCGGCATGGGCACGTTGGTAAGGAAGCGGGCGCCGGTGGGCTCGATGTCTTTCTCTTCGTCCACTCCCGCCAGTTCGAATCCCTCGCCGAAGTTCAGAAAGCTGATTCCGTGGTGCGCGAAATGGTGCCAGATGGTGCCGCCTTCCAGTTGATCTTCGGGATGCACGGAGGAGTCTGACCCGGCAAACTCCAGCCGCCCGGCCGCCGTGCCAGTGCGAAAGTCCTTCTTCTGCTCGCTGTAGGCCGCCATCAGCGAGGTCTCGGTCCACAAGCTGGGATACGCGCCAACCAGCCAGTGGTGGCCATCCACGCTGACATCCGAATCGGCATAGAAATTGTCGCTGAAGGTCCATTGCTCGGCGATGGCATGATGATTGGGAGTGACCTCGACATCCTTCAAGCTGAGGCGCTGTTTGCGGCCGTCCACATAGCCGCGGCTACCGAACCGCGCCAGCAGCGGTGCTCCCATAGGCGGCCCCACGGGCGATTCGATCTCGTCGCCCATCACTTCGTCGTAGGTGCGGTTCTCCTTCACGATCAGGATCACGTGGCGGACTCCCTCCGGCAACCGCGGCGGAGCTGGACGCGTCAGGAAGCCGTTGGCCTCCATCACGAAGGCGGTGTGGGCCGCCAGGTCGGCGGCAGCCGGCAGGGGATAAATGGATAGCGACCCCCGCCGCACGGAGCCGAATAAAACCGGGCCCTGGTCGCCGACGAACCCGTTGGGACCGGTGCCGTTGCCCTTGGCATTGGCCACGAAAACGGTATCGCCGTCCAGCGCCACGCGAGTCGGGAACCAGCCCGCCGGCAGATGCCCCAGCACGCGCGCTTCGCGCACGTCGATCACGCCCACGGCGTTGATGCCCGCTTCGGCCACCAGCAGCCAGCCGCTCTTTTCGTGGTACGCCATGCCGATGGGCAGCACGCCGCGCAACGTTTCGAGTCCCGGAATGCGAATGGGGATTTCCCCGGTCACCGTATTGCTCTTGGGGTCGATCACGGTGATGCTGTCGTTGCCGGAGTTGGAGACGAACACGTGATCGGCCGTGACCACCACTCCGGAGGGACTGCTGCCGCCATCGCTGTTCCGGCCGTATGGAAGACCGGTGCGGATGAAAGTCTCCACCTTGGCCGCCGCGGGGTTGGAGACGTCGACCACGCACAGTGAGTTGGATTCCTGCACGTTGGGATCGCCCAAGCCGGGCACGTCGACGGGACCGTTTTCGGTTTGCCTCCGGGCACCCGCCACGGCGTCGGAGCTGGGAAATCCGAATGCCGGAAAGGGCAGGCCGGTCGATCGCGGCTGTGCGGGGTCCGCGCCGGGAATCATCTTATATTCGAACATCCCGACGTTGGTCACATAGAGCTTCTGGCGGTCGGGCGATAGCGCCAGGGCGAAGGGCAGGCGCCCCACGCGCACCGAAGCGATGACCGCACGTGTCCGCAGGTCGACAGCGGCGACGCGGAAATTGGCTTGGTCGACTACATAAAGGATATTGCGTTCCGCATCCAGCGCCAGATCGCCGGTGTAGCTGTCTTTGAAGCCGCCCTGGTTGAGATCGATGGAACGCCGGCGCGCGGCCGACCAATCGAAGAGACTTACACGCCCAGAATTGCCTTCCGACGCCCATACTGCATGGTCGTTCCCATAGGCCAGCCCCATGAAAAGGCCGCGCCAGTCCTGTCCGAAGGCCTCCTGTCCGTCGAAGGAGCGCGCCACCAATTGTTGCACGCTCCATCGCCCGGAGCGCTCGCGGTCCAGCACCGTCAAAGAGTTCGGCCCCGGGCCTCCGTTGGAAGTGACGACGGTGCGGGCCGAAGGGCCCACCAGTAGCCCGAAGGGGCCAGCTCCCGTAACATATTGGTCGCCCAAAGGGGCTATGATGCGGCCGCCGGGCAGGATGGAGCCGGACGGTTTGCGCAGCGCCGGACGAATTCCCGCGGGCGCGGCGAAACTCTGTGCCGCCAGTGTGCTGCTGAAGGTGAGCAGCGCCAGAGCGTGGCGCCAGGAGACCGGCACTTCTCCATCATAACCAAGGTGATGGGTAATCTTTGCCTGGGGGTGGTACATAATTGTACCGAGAGATTACACACATTGCTGGGTTCACACTGTATGGAACCAAACGGAGGGAATCTGCATCCCAAGGTACATGCGCGTCTTATAGGGAAATCCATCGCTTTTCAGCGTGGTCAGTACTATTTGGCACGCCAAGTGCTACCCGTTCCGGTGAAAGAAATGGCTCGAAGGGCAGAGATACTGGTACTTGCGATGTTTTCAAGCTGTTGCGTGTCCCTTGCCTTGTCGAGTCCTGCGATGAGTCGTTCACAGGATCAGCCGCCGAAAACAGAGCCCAAGGAGCAAGCCGACCCGAAGGGACAAACGGCGTCGTTGACGGGGTGCGTGGACGAACAAGAGGGCAAGTGGGTGCTTGTCAACGACCAGACATTGGCGATCATCGCAAATCTGGCGGCGGATGGCTTCCCAACGGAAGGCTTCGCCAAATATCTGGGACACAAGGTAACCGTCCAAGGGACTGCAAGCGCGGGCGGGCCGGGTTCCACATTCAAGGTTCGCAGCATCAAAACGATCCGCGAAACCTGCGCAGCCCAGTAGACCCTGAGCTGTTAACGTCTTTGGAGGAGACAATGGCGTCTAGTCCTACGGCGTACGCGCCGCACAAATCGCTTGAAGACCCGTTAGCGCATTTGCCGTGCTCGACTATCGTGGAGTATCGCAAGGGCCAAACTATTTACAACCAGGATCAGCCCTCCACCAGCCTTTACCTGGTGATCGAAGGTAAGGTGAAGGTTGTCCGCCTGGCGGACGACGGACACCAGGTGGTAGTAGACATCTACCAGCCGGACGAATTCTTCGGTGAATCCGCGTTCCTCAGTCTTCCGCACCGTTCCGAGCAGGCCACGGCGTTGGAAGATGCCAAACTGATGGCGTGGGGCACGACGGAAATCGAAGAGATCGTGATGAAGCGTCCTCGCCTGGCGGTGGCGCTGTTGCAAATCCAGGTGCAGCGTACCCTCGATATGACGCAGCGCATCGAGAGCTTTTCGGCCGACAACATTGCCCGCCGGCTGGCGCGCTCGCTGATCCGCTTCTCCGAACGGCTGGGGAGCGTGGAGGCCGATGGATCGGTGCGCATGTCGGCGTTCACGCACGAACTGCTGTCGCAATATGTCGGCACGTCGCGCGAAATTGTCACGCACTACATGAATCAGTTCCGCCGCATGGGCTACCTGCAGTATTCGCGCCGGGGCATCGTGATGTATCGCGATGCGTTCCAGCAGTGGCTGCGGCAGAACGCATAAGCGCCGGGAGAACCACCGCGGTACGAGTCCGAGGCGGGCGGAGTGTGCGAGCTCCGCTCGCCGCCCGGCTTCCGCTATAATCCTGGCATCATGATAAAGCTCGCACTGCTGCTGGCGATCGCGTTGGCTGCCTTCGCCCAGACTCGCGTCGACACGGCGCGCGTGACGCGCCTACTGGAGCGCGCGGTGATTGTCGACCTGCATGACGACACCACGCAAATGATCCTCGACGAGGGGTACAATCTCGCCGAGAAGCATGGCTTCGGGCAGGTGGATATTCCTCGCATGCGCGCCGGCCACGTCTCCGGCCTGTTCCTGTCAATCTGGACGGACCCCGACCGCTACACGCCGACCGCGGCCGTGCGGCGGGCTCTCGAACAGATCGACGCCGTGCGGCGCGAGACCGCCCGCCATCCCGCGGACCTGGAACTCGCGACTACTGCCGACGAGATCCTGGCAGCCCACAAGCGCGGACACATCGCTATCCTCATGGGCGTGGAAGGCGGGCAGGCAATCGATTCAGATCTTGCCATCCTGCGCACTTTTTTCACGCTGGGCGCCCGCTACCTCACCCTCACGCACACCAACCACACGCCTTGGGCGGACACGTCCAGCAAGCCGCCGGAACACAACGGGCTGACCGATTTCGGCAAGCAAGTGGTGCGCGAAATGAATCGCCTGGGC
>CAZARO010000075.1:0-10993 GCA_964487165.1 uncultured Solibacteraceae bacterium
CGGCGCTCCCGTGCCACTTACCAGCGACCACGCCGGCACCGAATATCCCGGCTCCTGGTCGCTCGACGGAAGCTGGTTCGCTTCCGTCGCGACTAAAGACGGCAAGCCGGATCTGGAGAAGGTCAAGACCACCGGCCAGGCAACCCCTACGACGGTCAAGTCCGATGTGGACTACGACAATAACGCCGTCCCCGTCTGGTCCCCGGCCGGCGACTGGATTCCGGTGGGCGAGACCCTCTATTCCACGGATGGAAAATCGACCCGTTCCCTGGGCGAGCATCGTTCCGATGGCTACGCGTTTGCACCCGACGGAAAGCGGGTCTTCGGTTTGCGCCCGACTGGGGCGGGCGAGGAGCTTTTTTGGGTGGACGTGGCCTCCGGGGCGGAGAAGGTGGTGGGCGAACTGGGCAAGGAAAACCGGCCGCGCAGCAATCTCAATCCGGCGATGCGGTTCAGTCTCGCGCCCGACGGCAAGAGCCTGGCGTACGGCGTCGCCAGGTTCCAGGAAAATCTCTGGATGTTGGAGGGGTTCGCGGTGCGGAGAGGATGGCTGGAGAGATTGGGGCTGTAAGAGGAAAGTGGGGCAGGCAAAAGCCGCTTCTACTACCTCGCTACCGTCACTCCGCGATCCCGCAACTCGCGCTGCATTTGCCCCACCCAGGTATCCAGTTCCGGCGCCGGCCGATTGGCCCACGTAGTCACTTTCCACAGGAGTTCGGTGCCCGTGGGGAGTTGCAGCAGACGCCGCCGCGTTTCCTCCAGCGACCGCATGGAATACTGCGCCAGATTGGCGTAATAGCTGCCGTCCTGCGATTGTCCTATGGAGACCGCCAGCGGCCGCCGCCAGAATCCGCGGTTCTGTTCCATCTGGCCGCGGCACCCATCGGTGATGCAAAGTGTGGCCGCGCGGGCGAGATCGTCGCCAGTCAAGATCCAGTTGGCCGCCTGCGGGAATGTCTGCGCGTAGGCCCATTCGAGTTGGCGATTCTCGTCGTTGATCGCGCCGGCCCTGTCCTTCCACCAATCGTGAAAATATTGCAACGAGTCCCAGAGCCGAGCCAGCGCGGCCGGCGACCCGTAACGGCCCAGCGCCTTCACCGCGTCGATCTTGACGGCGACCGTGGAGTCGTTCAACCCATCGAGCGCCACGCTCTCCCAGCGGGGGCTCACGAAATAGCGGGCGGTCTCGCCAATGGCATGCGCCCAGCATCGGCCCATTTCGAAACTGCGCTCCGCCATCACGCCGCGCAGCAGCTTCTCCCCGTATTCCGGATCGGTCCGCAGGAAGTAGGCGAAAAGCGGAGGGTCGCACGCGGGCGTCGCCAGCCGCAGCGGAGGGTCGTTCACCGTCTCCGGACGGGCGCGGCTTTCAGCGTCCACGCGGGCGTAAAACGCCTTGGTGCGCCCCAGAATGGCGCCCGTACCGTAGCGGGCAATCAGTTCCTCCACTTCGTGCCACGCCGCCTGCCCGCGCTCCAGTTCGAGATTGGCGATCCATTTCTCATCCAACTCCGGAAGGGTGGCATCCGGCAACAGCGCGAGAGTCTCGAATGGAAACCGCGGGAAAGGGCGCGCCATCTCGGCCAGGATCAGCGCACGCCCTTGCGCCGGTTCCAATTCATACAGCCGCTCGATGGCCGAGGCTCCCAGCGCGGCCTGGGCCGGCGGCGGGTTTCTGGAATCAGGCACCGCATCGTAGATTTTGCGCAGGACGGGGATCATGGCCGGTCCGGAGACGCGGGTCCACTCGGAGGACAACATGGCGGCTTGCCGATCGGCCGGCAGCTCAAAGAATATTCCAGCCATAGCGGCGCGCTGGCTGGCCGAGACGGAGGCGGGCGAATCCGCGGCCAGAATCAGAGTTTCCAGGGAAACAGCCTTCGCGCCGCCCGCCTTCGCCGCCAGCGTGCCAGCGAGTTTGGCGCTCGAGTCCGCCGTGGTGGAAGACTCAAGCCGCGAGAGTGTTTCGAGAAACACCGGCGCAATGGGCTGCGCGGGATCGGCCAGCAACCCTTCCATAGTCTCGATCGCCAGCGCGCGCCGGCTGCTGGCCATCAATCCCAGGCGCAGAAGCTGCTCTACCTGGACGTCGCTGCCGTCGAGCAGGCGGGCGCTCTCGCGGATGGAGTCCGGCGTGTCCAGATACCAAAGCTGCCGCGCGGCGGCCATCCGCTGCTGGAACACCTGGGAGTCGCCGCTCTTCGCCACGGTCCGCAGGATGTGCGAGGCTTCGGCCGACCGGGCCGCGCGCCACGCCGGATCGTCCACCAGCTCAATGGCGATCTCGTTCGATTCCACTTCTACGGGCTTATGCTGGGTGGAGACGCGGCTCGAAATGGCGCGCACGCGATAGTGGCCCGGCCGGTCGAAGCGCAGCCACTGGTTCAGGTCCTTCTTGACCGCGGTGGGTGCGGCGGAGAGCGCACGCGACCAGCCGAGACCGCCGATCGCCATGCCACCCTTGAAGTAATCGGCTAACGGATCGGTGGCGCCCTCCGCGGGGGAGACGGAAAACTTCTCGCTCAACGCCTCCATTCCCATGCGGTCGGAGCCGCCGCCGAAAGCGGAGTAGTTGCCGGGCGCCGTGCTGGTGAACGAGAGTTCCAGCCCGATGGGTTCGCCCATGCGGAAGCTGGTTTGCGCGCCGGCAGTGGCCAGGCGCAACTGGACGTCCGGAGTCTGCGCCAGCAGCGGAGCAGCGGACAAGATCCATGCGAGGGAAAGCTTCACGCTATATTGGACTCCGCGCACGCGGTGGTTGTTACGGCGGGACATCGGCGCCTCCGTGGGGGAAATGCCGCGGGGAGAAGAAAGCTTTCAGGGTGCTGACAGCGGAAAGCTTCTTTCCTCACCCCCGCAGCAGGTCGAGCAACTGCACTTCGTCGATGATGCGCAGCCCCAGGCCTTCCGCTTTCGTGAGTTTGCTGCCGGCATCCGCCCCCGCTACCACGTAGCTGGTCTTCTTGCTGACCGAGGCGGTCACCTTGCCGCCGGCGCTCTCGATCAACTCCTTGGCCTGGTCGCGGCTGAGCGTGGGCAGCGCGCCGGTGAGGACAAATGTGAAGCCTTCGAACGGGCCGCCTTTCTTGCGCGTGGATTCGTAGGTGAACTGCAAACCGGCTTCGCGCAGGCGCTCCAACAGTTCCTGGTTGTGCGGTTCATGAAAGAAGCGGAAAATGCTCTCGGCCACTTTCGGGCCCACTTCCGCGGCGCGCTGCAAATCGTCCACTGTCGCAAAGGCAATAGCATCCATGCTGCCGAACTCCTCCGCCAGGAAGACCGCCGTGCGCTCCCCCACGAAGCGTATGCCCAGGGCGCCGATCACGCGCGGCAGCGGGTTCCGCTTGGAATTCTCGATATTGCGCAGAATGTTGGCGGCCGATTTCGGTCCCATGCGCTCGAGCGTGAGCAACTGCTCCATGGTGAGCGAATACAGGTCGGCCACGCTGTGGGCCAGGCCGCGGTCCACCAGTTGATCCACCAGCGCATCGCCCACGCCATCGATATTCATCACGCCGCGCGAGGCAAAGTGCAGCAGCGATTCCTTGAGCCGCGCCGGACAGTTGATGTTGATGCAGCGGCTGGCCGCCTCGCCTTCTTCGCGCACCACCGCGCCGCCGCAAATCGGGCACGCGACGGGCATCTGAAACGGCTTCCGCACCGAGCCTTGCGCGCTGACCCGCACCACTTTGGGAATCACGTCGCCGCTGCGTTCGATCACCACCTCGTCGCCGATCTGCAGGCCCAGGCGGGCGATTTCGTCTTCGTTATGCAGCGTGGCCCGCGCCACCGTGACGCCGCCCACCTCCTTGGGATCGAGGATGGCCACGGGTGTGAGGGCGCCCGTTCGCCCCACCTGCACTTCGATGCCGAGGACAATCGTTTTGGCCTGCCGCGCCGGATATTTGTAGGCGATGGCCCATCGCGGCGCCTTGGCGGTGTACCCCAGTTGCCGCTGCTGTGCGACGGAGTCCACCTTCACCACCACGCCGTCGATTTCGTAGGGCAGCTGTTCCCGGCGCGCCTCCCATTCGCCGCAGTAGGCCAGGACTTCGTCCACCGATCGGCACAGGCGGCGATGCGGATTAACCTTGAAGCCCAGGCGGGCAAGTTCGTCGAGCGATGCCCAGTGGCTGTCCATCGCCGGGCGGCCCTCGGTGAGCAGAAAGTAGGTGTAATATTCCAGGCGGCGCGAAGCCGTGATCTGCGGCTCCAGCACGCGCAGCGAGCCGGCGGCGGCGTTGCGCGGGTTGGCGAAGCGCGAGAGCCCCTTCTCATCGCGGTCCAGGTTGAGGCGCTCGAACGCGCGGCGGTTCATGACGATCTCGCCGCGGGTTTCGAGATCGTTGAGGGCCGTTTGAACGCTCAGCGGCAACGAGCGGATGGTGCGCGCGTTCTCCGTGACGTCCTCTCCCACGCTGCCATCGCCGCGGGTCACCGCCTGCGTGAATTGGCCCGCGCGATAGTGGGCGGCCATGGAGAGGCCGTCCATTTTGAGCTCGGTCACGTAGCGGAAATCGGCGCCGGCCAGCAGTTCGCGCACGCGCGAATCGAAAGCCCGCAGTTCGCCTTCGTTGAGGGCGTTGTCCAGGCTCAGCATGGCGGAGCTGTGCGGAACTTTGACGAATCCTTCGCGCGCTTTACCGCCCACCCGCTGGGTAGGAGAGTCGGCAGCCGCGAGGTCGGGGTGGAGCTCCTCCAGCTCGCGCAGCCGGCGCATCAAGGCGTCATATTCGGCGTCGCTGATCTCGGGCTGGTCCTGAACGTAATACAAATGCTCGTGCCGCCGCAACTCCCGGCGTAACTTCTCCACTTCCACCCTGGGATCTTTCATGGGACTCTCAACTATAATCTAAACGAGGCCCGCGGAGAAAAACCATCACCGAATATCGCAACACTGTCCTGATTTACAATCCCCGGGCCGGCAAATTCGGACGCGGGGGTGTGGCGCTTTTGGACCGCGCCGTCCGGATTCTCGAGAAAAACGGCCATACCGTTACGGTTGCCCCCACTACCGGTCCGGGCACGGCGGGGAGCATTGCGCGCGAGCATATTGCGCACGGTGCCGGTTTGATTATCGCCGCGGGCGGCGATGGCACCATTAACGAAGTGGTGGAGGGCATGGTGCACAGCCGCGTCCCGCTGGCCATTCTGCCGGGCGGCACAGCCAATGTGCTGGCCATGGAAATGAAGCTGGGGGCGAAGCTGGAGCGGGTGGCGGAACGGCTGGAGGAGTGCCGCCCGCAGCGCATTCCGGTGGGCCGGCTGACCTGCGACGGCGGGCGCGTGGAGCGCCATTTCATGCTCATGGCCGGCATCGGCCTGGACGCTCACATCGTTTACAATGTGAACGCCGCCATCAAAGCGCGCGTCGGCAAGCTGGCCTATTGGCTGGCCGGTTGGAGCCTGCTGGGCAAGCGCCTGGCGCAATTCACCGTGGAAGCCGCCGGAGAGCGCCGCGAGTGCTCCTTCGCCCTGATCGCGAAAGTCCGCAACTATGGTGGCGACTTCGAAATCGCGCGCAACGTCACCATCATGGACGACGAATTCGAGCTGGTGCTGCTGGAAGGGCGGAATACCTTGCGGTATGTAAAATATTTCGCCGGGATGGCGCTGAATCTCCTGGCGGGCATGAAGGGCGCCACCGTTCTGCGATCGGACCGCGTGACGGTGTCCGGTCCGGAAGGCTCCTGCATCTATGTGCAGATAGACGGAGAGACCGCTGGCCACCTGCCGGCCGAAGTGCGCATAGTCCCCGATGCGTTAACGCTGCTGATTCCTCCGGAATATATCGGCGCGGCGCGGGGGAAGCTGTCAGCTATCAGCTATCAGCACCCCTAACGCGCCCGCGGCGCAATCCAATTGGGGCAGACAATCGGGCACAGCCAGGATTGGCTGCCCATATTAGTGGTGCGGCACCCGATGGCCATATCCAGGGCAGGCCGTCCGGAGCTCCCGCAACCTTTGATGCGCAAGCTGAGAGCTGATATCTGGCAGAGTTGCCATATTCGGCTGATCGACCGCTCCCTCGCGGTCGCGGCTCGGTGGGCTCTGGCGAACACACAGGCGCCGTTCCGAGCCGCGCGCGCTAAGCTAGCAAGCGGTTCTTCGAGTTTTGCAACTTCCTCAAGCTGGCAGCCGAAAAGCTTATTCCTCCGCGGCGTAATCGAATTTGTGCGGATCGAACTCCGCTGGCGGGTGGGCGCGCTCCCAGTCGATGGTGCGGCGGATGGCCTCGTCGAGCGGCACCGGCTCGCTGTACCCCAGCTCGCGGCGAATGCGCGACGAGTCGGCCTCCCAGTGCTGCGCGCTGTTGCCTGGCTGCGCCAGGTGCGGCGGCATGCGGTCCTTCGGCAGGATCACGAATTCGCCCGTCCAACCGGCGGCTTCCGCGAGCTTGCCGGCCCACTCGCGCTCCGAGTACGCCGGCCGCTCCGCCACATTATAGACGCGCCCGGCCGCCTGCCCGGAGACCGCGGCCAAGGCTATCGCCGCCGCCACATTGTCCACATACCCGCGAGGCGAGCGCCAGGCCGCCCAACCTTCTTCGAGCAGGATGCGGCGGCGGCCATCGTCCATCCGCTTGAGTACCGGGTGGAAACGCCGCAGATGATCGCCAGGACCGTAAATCATGGGCAGGCGGAGCACCGTGCCGGGCAGTTCCGAATCGCCCAGAATGGCCCGCTCCACCGGTATTTTGTCGTAGTCGTCGTCCAGCCAGTCGAAAATCTTCCGCAGCACTTTTATGCTCTCGGGCGGATAGGTACGCAGCGTTGTCCGCAGCTGGGAGTCTTCGGTAAGCGGCACCGGCGCCAGCGGACCCTCTTCGCTGCCGTGGAGCACTCCGCAGGCGCGGTACACATCGATGCTGCTGGCCGCCACTACCCGTTTCGCGATACCGCGGAAGGCTTCCATCAGCCGCTCCGCCTGGGCGCCCGAGCTGAGAATCAGGTCGATGACCACGTCGGCCTGCGGATGGAGAGCAGCAAGATCGCCGCGCTCGCCCAGAATCGATTCCGCGGGCAACTCCGCCGGCGTGGCGCCACGGTGGAAGACCGAGACGGCGTGCCCCATACCGGCAAGCTGCCGTACCAGGGGGCGGCCGATGAAGCCCGTGCCGCCAATCACCAGGATCTTCATGCCACCAGCTTACCGGAAGCCAACGAACAGCGCCCTGCGAGCGTATAACACCGGAGGGTCTATGCGCACCGTCTACGCGATTCTGCTGGCCGCGGCCGCCTTCGGCCAGACTCCGCCGCCGGCGTTCGACGTGGCGTCCGTAAAACCGGCTGCCGGCCACCGGCTGGATTTCCGTATCCTGCCGGGCGGCCGTCTGCACATTACCGGCCTCACGCTGAACGTCATCCTGCGGGAGGCCTATGGCGTAGAGAAGTACCAGATCGTCGGCGGCCCGGCCTGGCTCGACACCGACGGGTTCGACATCGAAGCCCAAGCCGAAGGCGAGCCTGCGCGGGACCAGATGCTGGTCATGCTGCAGGCGCTCTTGGCCGACCGCTTCCAACTTACGGTGCATCGCGAGTCGAAAGAAGGCAATGTATACGATCTGGTGGCGGCCAAAACCGGCCACAAACTCAAGCCTCCAACTGGCGACCGGAGTTCCATTTCGCTGTACCGCAACGATCCGCCCACCGAGCCTGGCGTCCACTACAGCCTGGGAGGCGAGAAAGCCACCCTGGCGATGCTCGTCAAGCGCCTGGGCCAACAATTGGGCCGGCCGGTGATCGACCGCACGGGAATCGAAGGGGAGTTCGATTTCAAAGTGGATTACGCCATCGACGACAACCCCGATTCGGGCTCCTCCCTATTGGCGGCGGTCCAGGACCAGCTCGGCTTGAAGCTGGTGGCGGCCAAAGGCCCGGTCGATCGTCTGGTGGTGGATCGCGCCGAGAAGCCGTCCGCGAATTAGGGGTGCTTAACGCTCCCTGCGGTTGCCGTTCGGTACCAGACCCACTGATTCGGGAACGGTTACCGGGCCGCGGCCATAGGGAGCGGTGGCCGTAAGGCGGTGCTCTCCAAAACGGTTATGCACCTGCGAATTCGCCGCTCCGATGCAGCGGAAGTGCCAGTTGTTATACTGGCGGGCAGTCGGAGCTATCTATCAATGGAATTGCGATTTTCACGACGAAAAATGATGCAGGGAGTGGGCGGCGCGGCAGTGGCGAAGTCCCTCGAGGTGGCGGCGGAGGCAGCGCCCGCGCCACGCCAATGGCCCATTGCGGAAGGTCCGGAGACTCCCAAACTGTGTCTGGCTCCCGGAGACGGCGGCCAGCCATTGCCCGCCAGCCTGCAGCCGGCGGCGGCACCCTCGGGCAGAGGCGCCTTCACGGGCGGGAATACCTTCGGCGGCTTTCTCGATCCGAAAGTGGAACCGGCGCCTGCTCCTCCGCCTTCTGCCGAGGGCGCGGGCGGACCGGGGTTCGGCCGCGGCGGCAATATTAATGCGAGCTATCAGCGCGTCCGCCAACTGGGCGTGACGCACCTGGTGGGCGTCGCTGTCGGCGGGCCGGGCGGAGTCTGGACCGAAGAGAGCGTACGACACGCCGTCGATTCCGCCAAAGCGGCCGGACTGGTGGCCTACAACGCCATGATCAACCTGCCGGCGAGCGTGATTTACGGCAAAGAGACGCGCGCCAAGGACATGGAGCCCTTCCTGGCCTCCATTGAGGCCGCGGGCAAGGGCGGGCTGCCGGTGGTGGAGTACAACTTCTACGCGCACCGCGCCACCGAAGGCTATTACGAAACCGTGGGACGGGCGAATTCGGGATACACCGGGTTCGACTACGAACTGGAACTGCTGATCGACGAAAACGGCCGCGTGTTGGGGCCCATCTACCGGGATGCCGACGGACACATTACGCCCGAGACCCTGGCTGCCTTCCCCAACGCCAAAAAGATGAAGTTCAAGGACCTGCCGCCGCTGGCCAACGAAGGCGCTCATACCCTGGACGAGATGTGGGCAAACGTCACCTACTTCCTGAAGGCCGTGATTCCCGTGGCCGAAAAAGCCGGCGTCCGCATGGCCCTCCACCCCAACGATCCGCCCGCGCCCATCAGCCGGGGGTCGCAGCAGATTATGGGTACCCTGGCGGGCTGGAAGCACCTTATCGGAATCGTCGACAGCCCGGCCAACGGCATCACCTTCGACTGCGGCGTGACGCGGGAACTGGGTGAGGATGCCGTGACAACGGCGGACTATTTCGCCAGCCGCAAGCGCATCAACCATGTCCATTACCGCAACGTGCAAGTGGTGAAGCCCTACGAAAAGTATCAGGAAGTCTTCATCGACGCCGGCCTGAACGATATGTTCGGTGTGATGAAGGCGCTGGTGAAGAACAAATACGCCGGCACGATTTACCCCGAGCACCCGCGTGCTCTGGATGTGGACCGGGACCGTGTCGGCCCCGGCGGCCGCATCGGCGGCTATCCCGGCGGCGGCGGGTACACCGGCATAACGTTCAGCGTGGCTTATGCCCGGGCCATGATGCAGGCCGCGCTGGAGAGCGTGTAACGAAGTAAGCCTCGAAAAAAACTGCACTCCGCATCCGGCACGGGAGCGAATCGAACCGGATGCGGAGCATACCGTGCCAACCAAAACACGATGTCGTTGATCGCTGCGCGGTCAAACCGCTTGCTTATATTGCGCTCGCGGCTCGGTATACGCCCCCTTACAGCGCCGTGACCGTCAGCGAGCGGATGCGCAAATATTTTGCGCGATCAAACCGCTTGCTTACTTTACGCGCGCGGCTCAGTATGCGGCCCCTTACAGAGCCGTGACCGTCAGGGAGCGGTTTAACTCTATATAGCCCACGACCCGGCGGCACGGAAAACTAACGCGGGTTGATGAGGGAAAACGGCCTCGGCTTCACAGACATCTGCCTGTAAGAATCCAATGGCTACTTTCTGACCATCTTCTGTGATCCAGTCCTGGCCGCACTCGATAAGTTCCAGCGCGTCCGAAAGCCCGGGCACCGCAACCCGCAGGCGGTGCAATCCCCTCGACAGCACAACTGCCTCCACAACCACTCCAACTGGGTATTCAATCAATGTAAACATCGGCGACCACCTTTCCATCAGCTATATCGAGCATGTCCCCGAAAGTGACTTGTTATCAAGCTGTCGATTGTTATGGATCGAACTTCACAGTACGGCTAGCGCTGGCCTGCATCCGCCTGCGGCAAAAGTCTGGACACGATCTGCAAAATCGGATAGAATCGGCTCCCGGAGGAGACACCCGTGAAAAAGACCCTGGTAATCGCCGCTTTCTGCTTGACCTTTGTGGCTGGCGCGGCTTTCTCATACGTCCGCGACTGGCACGATCTCGATGATGTCCACAAGCACATCAACGAGGCCATCCACGAGATGGACCGCGCCCGTGCCGCCAACCACTACGACATGGCTGGACACGGCAAGAAGGCCGAAGAGCTCTTGCACAGCGCCGAACACGAGCTGGGCTTGGCGGTGGAAGCGGCAAGAGCGGAGTAGTGAGAGGGGGTTGCAATATTGGGCCGATCGGCCGCTCCCTCGCGGTCGCGGCTCGGTAGGCTCTGACAAACACAGAGACGCCATTCTGAGCCTCCTCAGGCTAACCTTAGCTCGGGCGGCCGTGAGCTCGAATCCGGCGCATGAGGGAGTGGTGCGCGTGACTTCCGCCACTCATTCACGCGAAAATCGAAGTTCATGGCCGCCACTTCTCTCGCTAAGAACAAAATCAAGATCGTCCTGCTGGAAGGCGTGCATCCCAGCGCCGCGGAGTTGCTCCGGCGCGAGGGCTACACCAACATCGTGTCGCAGGCGAAATCGCTCGCCGGCGACTCGCTCACCGAAGCGCTCAAAGGCGCCTACTTCGCCGGCATACGGTCGGCCACGCAGTTGACCGCCGAGGTTCTCGGCCGCGCGCCCCGGCTGATGGGCATCGGATGCTTCTGCATCGGCACTAACCAGGTGGATCTGGAATGCGCCCGCAAGCGCGGCA